>NZ_JBLBUC010000014.1:0-48950 GCF_047290665.1 Streptococcus lishijunsis
CCATACATCGTCTCATTCGGACAATGTATTACCTCATTACGCATAATAAGCTTTACAACTATAACTCAACCAAAAGTCAATAAAGCTGTCTCTATGCCATATCATTGTATCACCTTATGACAAAAATCGCTAGATAAGGTGTTTCTTTCGTACACACTTTTTCAGATAAAAAGCACTCAACACAAGAGTACCGCTTGATGAAAACGATATTTTTGAAAATAAAAACTTCAAAAAGGCTTGATATACTTGACAAATGGTAGAAAAAACACAGTTTTGATTTGGTCTTGTTATAGAACTTTGTTATAATAAATGTCTAGATTTATGAAAAATAGATTGTGAGACAAGTATGACATCCATTTTTCGATTGCTAATAGCGATTCCTATGGCGCTTTGCCGCTTTATCTGGCAAGTGTTTTGGGGATTATTTAAGATAGTGTTGGTGATTGCGATTTTAGCTTTTGGTTTAAATTACTATGCTGAGCATAGCCAATCAGCTTTTGCGCAGTCCATTTTCCAAGTGAAAGAAAGACTGATCAATGTTTTTGATCAAACCTCAGCTCAGTCTCTCAAAGAGACCTTATCACATCTCTCCACAGATGATTTTGTAGCTTATGAGGGAGCCAGATGGACCTATCCTAAAGCAACTGTTTACATGGACTCTAGTGATGCGACTATTGTAGCAGCTTACCAAGAGGCGCTAGCTAATTGGAATGCGACTGGCGTCTTTACCTTTACGCTAGTCGCAGATAAAGCTCAAGCTCAGATTGTGCTGACAGACCATGCAGATAGTAGCACACAAGCGGCTGGTTTAGCAGAGTTAAAAACCAATAGTCTAACAAACCATATTAGCCATGTCGATGTGACGCTTAATACCTATTATCTACTTAACGGACGGTTTGGTTATAGTTATGAGCGTATTGTAAATACCGCAGAGCATGAGTTAGGGCATGCTATTGGTTTAGCTCATGATGACAGCGAGGATTCTGTGATGCAATCCTCAGGTTCTTACTACGGTATTCAAGCGGTTGATATAGAGGCGGTGAGACGTCTATATGCGTAAGTTGAGATACTTGATAAGACGCTATCCTAGAGAAGCTGCCCTTTTGCTCTTTAACACAGGCATTTTCACCTATTTGCGAGCTATTATCTGGTCTGTTTTAGATAGACTAGGTATAGATAGTACTGCCTATACCTTACCCTCTTGGCTCAGTGGTATAGAGGGTGACTTTTGGCTAAGGTTGCCGTGGCTATGGGCAATAGCCTCTGTTATCCTTAGCGTATGGAGTCGCTTTTGGCGTCGCCGTTTACGACTGATAATGACGTGTTTGATGATTGCTCTTGGCATTTATATGCTCATCAGCTATTCTTATATGTTCATACAGTGATTTTTTAAAGAGAAACGATTAGCTTGTCTAATCGTTTTTTTCTGGCCTAAAAATAGCAAATGACGCAGCGCATAAGCCTAAAACATGGTATAATAATAGTATAGTTATCTTTGGGTGAGCTCAGATAGAGCTTACAGACAATCTCACAAGCATCACAAGATAGGAGAAAGTATGGAAGAACTCAAAAAAATAGCAGGTGTAACAGCAGCCCAATACGTCACTGATGGCATGACGGTCGGTCTTGGAACTGGTTCGACAGCTTACTATTTTGTCGAAGAAATCGGACGCCGTATCAAAGAAGAGGGCTTAGATATTGTCGGTGTGACGACTTCGCATCGTACTAGTGAGCAAGCCAAACGTTTAGGTATTCCATTGAAATCAGTCGATGATGTGGATGTTATTGATGTGACGGTGGATGGTGCTGATGAGGTTGACCCTGCCTTTAATGGTATTAAGGGTGGTGGCGGTGCACTGTTGATGGAAAAAATTGTCGCAGCACCAACTAAAGAGTATATCTGGGTTGTTGATGAGAGCAAGTGTGTGGACACTTTGGGTGCTTTTAAGCTACCTGTTGAGGTGGTTACCTATGGTGCACAGCGCTTGTTGCGTGTTTTTGAGCTAGCGGGCTATCGTCCGAGTTTCCGTCAGCTTGATGGCAAGCCTTATGTCACTGATATGGGCAATTACATCATTGACCTAGATTTAAAAGCTATCTCTGATCCTGTGGTTTTTGGGCATATGCTAGATACTACCGTTGGTGTAGTAGAGCATGGCTTGTTTAATGGCATGGTTGACAGAGTCATTGTCGCAGGGAAAGAGGGCGTTACTATTTTAGAAGCAAATAAGGAGAAAAACTAATGTCAACATTTGACCGTATTCATTTGGTGGTTCTAGATTCTGTGGGGATTGGAGCGGCACCAGATGCCAATAACTTTTCAAATGCAGGGGTCCCAGATGGTGCTTCAGATACCTTAGGGCATATCTCAAAAACTGTCGGCTTAAGCTTGCCTCATATGGCAAAGATTGGTCTTGGTAATATTCCTCGAGATGAGGCGCTTAAGACAGTCCCTAGTGAAGCTAATCCGACTGGCTATGTCACAAAATTAGAAGAAGTGTCTTTGGGAAAAGATACCATGACAGGTCATTGGGAGATTATGGGGCTTAATATCACAGAGCCATTTGATACCTTTTGGGATGGTTTTCCAGAGGACATTATCACGAAAATTGAAGACTTTTCTGGTCGTAAAGTCATCCGTGAAGCCAACAAACCTTACTCAGGAACAGCTGTTATCGATGATTTTGGACCACGTCAGATGGAGACAGGGGAGCTGATTATCTACACGTCTGCGGATCCTGTCCTTCAGATCGCAGCGCATGAGGAGGTTATTCCTCTAGATGAGCTTTATCGTATTTGTGAGTACGCGAGATCAATCACTCTTGAGCGTCCTGCCTTGTTAGGACGTATCATTGCGCGTCCTTATGTTGGAGAGCCAGGGAACTTCACACGTACTGCCAACCGCCGTGATTTAGCGGTGTCACCATTTGCGCCTACGGTTTTGAACAAACTTGATGACGCAGGTATTGACACCTATGCTATCGGAAAAATCAGTGATATTTTTAATGCGTCTGGTATCAATCATGATATGGGGCACAACAAATCAAATATGCACGGTGTTGATACACTTTTGACGACGTTGAAGTTAGAAGAATTTACAAAAGGGTTTTCATTTACGAATTTAGTGGATTTTGACGCGCTTTATGGTCATCGTCGTGATGTTTATGGCTATCGTGATTGCCTACATGATTTTGATGAACGTCTGCCTGAAATTATGGCTCATATGCGTGATAGAGACTTGCTCTTAATCACAGCAGACCACGGTAATGACCCGACTTATGCGGGTACTGACCATACACGTGAATACGTGCCACTCCTAGCTTATAGCCCTTCATTTGAAGGTTCTGGTGTGATTCCTGTTGGGCATTTTGCTGATATTTCAGCCACTATCGCAGAGAATTTTGGTGTGGATAAAGCCATGATTGGCGAGAGCTTCCTATCAGCACTAAAATAAGCAGCAAATGTAAATCTTAGCACTTGAAAAAGAAAGATGAGACAAATGACATTACTTGATAACATTTATGAAACGCGTGATTTTTTACGTGAGAAAGGCATGACAGCTCCAGAATTTGGTTTGATTTTGGGGTCAGGATTGGGCGAGCTAGCTGAAGAAGTAGAGAATGCTGTCGTTGTTGACTATGCAGATATTCCAAACTGGGGACGCTCAACAGTGGCAGGGCATGCTGGAAAATTGGTTTATGGTGACTTAGCGGGGCGTAAAGTCTTGGCACTTCAAGGACGCTTTCATTTTTATGAGGGAAATAAAATGGAAGTGACGACATTTCCAGTGCGTGTGATGAAAGCTTTAGGGTGTGAAGGAGTCCTTGTGACCAATGCTGCTGGTGGTATTGGATATGGACCAGGTACTTTGATGGCAATTAGTGACCATATCAATATGACTGGTCAAAACCCATTAATTGGGGAAAACTTAGATGATTTTGGACCACGTTTTCCTGATATGTCAGACGCTTATACCAAAGATTATCGAACAGTGGCGCATCAAGTCGCCAAGCAAAAAGGAATCACCCTTCAAGAAGGGGTGTATATCGGCGTGACAGGTCCTTGCTATGAAACCCCAGCTGAGATACGTGCGTTTAAGACTCTTGGAGCAGATGCGGTTGGGATGTCCACGGTACCAGAAGTTATTGTTGCGGCGCACTCAGGTCTAAAAGTATTGGGGATTTCAGCTATTACCAATCACGCAGCAGGTTTTCAAGAGACGCTTAACCATGAAGAAGTAGTGGCAGTAACGAATCAAATCAAACAGGATTTCAAAACCTTAATCACCTCTATTCTTAGGGAATTATAAGGCGCTAGCTGATGGGCTTCCATCGCATGAGTACCTTAAATTAGAAAGAAGATGATAGCAGATGCTTAAACTTCCCTATAAGGTGAGGTTAGGGTTTGGGATTGCTTTGACAAGTCTTGCGGCAGGGCTTGGTGGTATATTGATGCATGAGTTGATTAAAGGCATAGAATGGCTGGCTTATGGTAGGGCTAGTGAGGATTTTCTAAGCCTAATCACACAGACGCCTGCCAAGCGCTATGTGCCAACTTTGGTTGTCATGTCGGTATTGGTCGCTCTGATTTGGTATCTCCTTCAGCAAAAACATGCTATTGTCTCAGTCAATCTGCAAGCTAAAAGTGATAAAGAAGAGCATTTGTTGCCACATTTTTGGCAACATCTCTTTCACACGTTTGTCCAGATTGCTTTTGTTGGTTCAGGAGGTCCCGTAGGAAAAGAAGGGGCACCACGTGAGTTTGGTGCCTTGTGTGCGGGTCGGATTGGTCATGTTTTGCACTTGTCTGTTAAAGACAGGCATTTATTGATTATCTGTGGTGCCTCAGCAGGACTTGCAGCTATTTATCATATTCCGTTATCGGCTTTCTTTTTCGCTTTTGAGACCTTTTCGCTAGCTTATTCGCTAAAGGCTATCAGCATTGTCCTTATAACGACTTATGGAGCGGCTTGGTTAGCGACTCCTATCGTAGGAAATGGCCCTATCTATGAAATGCAAGTGCCTAGTTTATCATTAGTTCATTTAGGGTTACTACTTATCTTACCCTTTATGGTAGCGCCTTTGGCAGCTTGCTTTCGCTTTTTGACGCAAAAAGCAAGTCAGTACCGTCGAGTCGATAGGTCTATTTTGCTATGTTTACCTCTTGCAGGACTTTTGACGGCTTTATTGGCTGTGGCACATCCTATTATCTTAGGAAATGGGAGTGCTTTGGTGCAAGCAACTTTAGATGGCTTATCCTTTACGGAGGGCTTATATTTACTCTTAGTTAAGGGAGGGGTAGTCCTTTTGTGCCTTTGGGCAGGTGCTTATGGTGGTACGCTGACGCCGTCATTTGCCATGGGTGGTCTTATAGGTCTATTGCTCTTTTGGCTGGCTAGTGCTTTTGTGTCCGTGTCAAATCCAGGTCTGTTGATTTTAGCAGGAGCTGCGAGCTTTTTAGCTATTACGATGAAAGCCCCCATGACGTCTGCAGGAATGGCTGTGGCTTTTACTGGGCAATCGCCTATCGTTGTATTGCCCATTTTGATGTGCGTTTTTATAAGCACTCGATTTTATCATTACGTTATCAAATAGAAAAAGGAGATTTTATGTCTATTCATATCGAAGCCCCTAAGGGTGCTATTGCTGAGAAAATCTTGTTGCCAGGAGATCCTTTGCGTGCTAAATTTATCGCAGAGAACTTTTTGGACAACCCTGTTTTATTTAACAATGTTCGTGGTATGCTAGGTTATACAGGTACCTATAAGGGAGAGCGTGTTAGTGTTATGGGGACAGGTATGGGGATGCCTTCTATGTCGATTTATGCGACAGAGCTGATTAGAGACTATGGGGTTAAGACCTTGATTCGTGTGGGGACAGCAGGCTCTCTCAATAAAGATGTCCATGTGCGTGAGCTTGTTTTAGCGCAAGCAGCTGCGACAACGTCAAGCATGATTAAGCAGGAATGGCCCAAATATGATTTTCCTCAGATTGCAACCTTTGAGTTGTTGGATAAAGCTTATCACATCGCTCATGATTTAGGTATCAAAACCCACACAGGTAGTGTCTTATCAGTAGATGCTTTTTACTCTGATTTTGCTGATAGCAATATCAAGTTAGGAACGATGGGGGTTAAAGCTGTTGAGATGGAAGCGGCAGCTCTTTACTATCTAGCAGCTAAGCATGGTGTTGATGCATTGGCTATTATGACGATTTCAGATAGTTTGGTTAATCCTGATGAGGATACTAGTGCTAGTGAGCGTGAGCGTACTTTTACAGATATGATGACAGTTGGTTTAGAGACCTTGATAGCTTAATAAAGGAGATGGAGATTTATGGCAAAGTCATTGCTTAAGACAGTGTTATCACTCATTGGTCTTCTCATTGTGTCATCTTTTTTGTGGATTATAATCTTTTCGATTACAACCCCTGAAGAGTCTGATACTATGGTTGAGCCTTTTCGTGGGGCAGTGCTAGTAGGGGCGGTTGTGACTACTAGCTTAGTGTATTTGATTGTTAATACGAGACAAGCTGTTCGTTTAAATGAAGCCACAGAGGCAGCCTTTAGTAATATCAGTATTACAAAAGAGAGAAACGCTAAGTTGCTTGACAAGGCCAATCGTTTTTTGGATAAACATTTATCTCTGGAAAAAGAGCGCCTAGAAAGCTTTAAAGACGGTGTTCTGGTCAGTGAAAAAGAGACGATAATTGAAAATAGCGACTCACATGACCATCATCTCTTAGAAAAATACGCTAAAAAGAAAGAGAAACGCAAACAAGCTGACCAAGCTTCTAAGCTTAATAAGCGTGTTGAGACCTCAAAAGACTTTGCACAGTTGCTAAAAGATGTTCCCAAATCAGCTATGAATCAGCATGTTAACCGCTTGTTTGAGGAAATACTGAAGACGGAAAAAGAATTGTCAGACTATCAGCAGTATTATAATACCCTCGTTGAGCACTATAATGCTAAATTGAAGGAATTTCCAGTCAATATTTTAAAAAAATCACTGAAGTTACAGGTGAAGTCGTATTACATCTTAGCAGATGAGGATGACTTTTCTGACGAGTTATTAGGGATTTAAAAAAATGATAAGCTTTGGCTTATCATTTTTTTATGAGGTGTGAGGGACTTCTTGTAGAAGATAATCAATAAATTTTTCCCCCATATTGGAGAGATTGGCTTTTTCGTGGCGGATATAGATGATGTCAATCATATCTTCTACATCCAGAGGAATAGAGACGATATTATCGCCATTGAGATTGCTATTTAAGATCCCTGTGGCAACAGTGTAGCCATCAAGCCCGATAAGGAGATTAAAGAGGGTGGCACGGTCACTGACGACGATGGATTTTTTATGAGGGACTTGAGACATGATTTCTTCTGAAAAGTAGAAAGAATTATGAATACCTTGGTCATAGCTGAGATAAGGAAAGTCCTCTAGCTCGTCCAGCCGGACTTGCTCTTTTTTAGCGAGAGGATTGTCCTTACTCACAAAAATGTGAGGGCGTGTCTTAAAAAGGCTGGTGTAGGTGAGGTGATTATCATCAAACATCTTGGTGAGGACATCACGATTATAATTATTGAGAAAGAGGACGCCGATTTCTGAGCGGAAGTTTTTGACGTCATCAATGATTTCCCAAGTGCGTGTCTCACGTAAAAAGAGCTCATACTGGGTCATATCAGCTTGACCAAGCAGTGAGACAAACGCATTGACAACAAAGGCATAGTGCTGAGAAGAGACACTGAATAATTCACGGTGTGTTGTTTTAGATTTGTAGCGCTCTTCTAAGAGGGCAGTCTGCTCGACGACTTGTCTCGCGTAAGATAAAAATTCGACACCGTCTTTGGTCAGCGTGATGCCTTTTGGATTGCGATTAAAGATATCAATCCCCATCTCCCGCTCTAAATCACGGACAGCATTTGAGAGACTAGGCTGTGTGATAAAGAGCTGTTTGGCAGCCTCATTCATACTACCTGTCTCGACAATCTTGATAATGTAGTGTAATTGTTGAATTCGCATGCTTTTAGTTTAGCTTAAAATGAGGGCAATTTCAAGCCTTTAGACTGTTTAGCCCTTTTTTGTGCTTATTAGTTGCTCGCTGTGGCTATATGTTAGACTTTTAAGCGCTAAAAAGATGATATTTCAAGAGCAATCTCAGCTATTTTATGGTATAATCATCTTGGAAAAGCCGATTTAGTCTTAGGGTTCTTAACGAAAGGTATGTTGTCTTTTCTTGTTTTATATGATAGATCACCCCTTATTTATGTCGAGAATAGGCTTGACGTTTCTACAAGACACCGTAATGTCTAACAATGAGGCTATTAACCAATCACCAATGGTCGAAAAATGAGGGTAGAGTGTCGTCTCTATCCTCATTTTCATGTGTACAACGGAGGAAATATGAAATTACTAGAAGACCGTATCCTATCAGACGGTAGTGTTTTGAGTGACAATGTCTTAAAAGTGGATAGTTTTTTGACACATCAGGTCGATGTTGGTTTGATGAAAGAAATCGGTCAAGCATTTGCCAAAGCTTACCACGATGAAGGTATCACAAAGATTGTAACCATCGAAGCTTCAGGAATCGCTCCAGCGCTTTATACATCTGAAGCGATGGGAGTTCCTATGATTTTTGCCAAAAAAGCGAAAAATATCACCATGACGGAAGGTATTTTGAGTGCCGACGTGTTTTCATTTACCAAGCAGACGACCTCACAAGTCTCTATTGCTAGTAAGTTTTTGTCAGCTGATGATAAGGTGCTTATCATTGATGATATCCTCGCTAATGGTCAAGCTGCTAAAGGTTTGATCAATATCATCACACAAGCTGAGGCTGAGGTAGCTGGCTTAGGCATCGTTATTGAAAAATCGTTTCAAGATGGGCGCAAGCTACTAGAAGATGAAGGGGTACGTGTGACCTCGCTAGCACGTCTCAAGACGCTAGCAAATGGTCAGGTGACCTTTATGGAGGCAGATATCTAATATGGAATTTAATGAGCAAAAACATCCGCAAGCTGCCGTTTTGGGGCTTCAGCACTTGCTAGCCATGTATTCAGGGTCTATTTTAGTTCCTATTATGATTGCAGCGGCACTTAATTATTCCTCAGAGCAGCTGACTTACTTGATTTCGACGGATATTTTCATGTGTGGGATTGCGACTTTTTTGCAGTTGCAATTAAACAAGCATTTTGGAGTTGGCTTGCCTGTGGTGCTTGGGGTCGCCTTTCAGTCTGTCGCTCCCTTATCTATCATAGGGGCTAAGCATGGAAGTGAGACCATGTTTGGGGCGCTGATTGCCTCAGGTATCTTTGTTATCTTGATTGCAGGCGTTTTTTCCAAAATCGCACGCTTTTTCCCACCGATTGTGACAGGCTCTGTCATCACAACCATCGGTTTGACCTTGATTTCAGTTGCCATTGGCAATATGGGAGATAATGTAGAGAGTCCAACTGCGACAAGTCTTATCTTATCGCTACTTACCATTGTCATTATTTTACTGGTCAATCGCTTGACGACTGGTTTTATCAAGTCTATATCTATTTTGATTGGCTTGATTGCAGGGACTATTGTTGCCGCTTTTTTAGGCTTAGTTGACTTTTCCGTGGTGGCCAAAGCGCCGCTCATTCATGTGCCGACACCTTTTTACTTTGGCATGCCTCAGTTTGAGCTATCGTCTATCGTGATGATGTGTATCATCGCTGTGGTCTCTTTGGTAGAGTCAACAGGTGTCTATCTGGCTTTAGCCGATATCACTGGTGAGCGATTGGATAGCAGACGTCTGCGTAATGGCTATCGCGCTGAAGGTTTTGCTGTTTTACTAGGTGGTGTTTTCAACACGTTTCCTTATACAGGCTTTTCACAAAATGTGGGGCTGGTGCAACTATCAGGCATTCGCACACGCCGCCCTATCTACTATACTGCTGTATTCTTAGTGATTTTGGGGCTTCTGCCTAAGTTTGGTTCTTTGGCACAGATGATTCCAAGCCCTGTCCTAGGAGGTGGGATGTTGGTGATGTTTGGAATGGTATCACTACAAGGCATGCAGATTTTAAATACGGTTGACTTTAAGCATAATGAACACAACTTTATTATCGCAGCAGTGTCCATTGCAGCGGGAGTAGGCTTTAATGGGACTAATTTATTTGCCAGTCTGCCAACCAATGCACAGATGTTTTTAACCAATGGTATCGTGATTGCCACGGTGACGTCCATTATCTTGAATCTCTTATTTAATGGCTATCAAAAAGAGGACTAATCAAAAAGCTCATCTGTATAGATGAGCTTTTTTAGCTAGGCTTCTAATAGCCTTGATATAGAAAGTTTTAAGTTTTTTATGGTATACTAGAATGACGGCAATAGGTGCCTTGATGTGAGTGGTACCTAAGTTAAAAAGCGTGTTAAGGAAGGCAACATGAGAGTATATCTGACAAATATCAATGGCATGGCAGGTGCAGCGCAAATCGGTCAAAATATGGTGACAGACTTAGCAGTGTCTATGGGTTATCGTGAATTGGGCATTTACGCGTATAACATGCACGCAGATAGTGAAGGTGAGCTAAACAAGCGCTTAGATGGTATTTTAGCCAGTCTAAGGCAAGGTGATGTCGTGATATTACAGTTACCGACGTGGAATAGCACCGCCTTTGATGAACGCCTCCTTCATCGTATCAAGCTCTTTGGTGTCAAGGTGGTGATTTTCATTCACGATGTGGTGCCTTTGATGTTTGCTTCCAATTTTTATCTGATGGATAGGGTGATAGCCATGTATAATCAAGCAGACGTCTTGATTGCACCTAGTCAAGCCATGATTGATAGATTAAAAGAGCTGGGGTTAGAGACGTCTAAAGTCGTCTTACAACGTCTGTGGGACAATCCGACTCCCCTTCCTATGCAGGAGGCACGATTTAAAGCTTGCTTGCACTTTCCTGGAAACCCTGATCGCTTTCCCTTTATGCGTGATTGGCAGTATGATGTGCCTTTGTATAGCTATGGTCACTATGCCGATCTGCCTGATACAGTCGTTCAAAACCCTTGGCAATCCAATGACGAGTTGATTAGAAGCTTATCAGCAGGTGGTTTTGGCTTAGTGTGGATGGCTGAGCATGACAAGGCGTATATGAAGCTATATTGCCCTTATAAGTTGGGTACTTTTTTGGCGGCAGGCATTCCTGTCATTGTCGAGCGAGGTATTGCCAATCAAGACCTCATCGAACAAAATGGTCTTGGTCTGGTCGTAGATAGCCTAGAGGAGGCGGTTGGTCGTATCAAGGCTATGTCCGAGGAGACTTATCAGACGCTAGTAGCCAATGTGCGTGCCTTCAATCCTTTAGTACGTGAAGGGTATTTTACGCGCCGTTTGCTGACGGAGGCGATTTTTAAAGTATATGACAATAGTTGATGTGAGAGGATAGGATGACATTATCACAGATTAAGGTAAAATCAATCGAAGACTCACTTGCCTACATCAAAGCGCATCAAGCCTCAGTGGCACGTTTTGGTGACGGTGAGATTGATATTATCATGGGAAGAAGTATTCCTTATCAGCGTTATGACAGTGATTTAGCTAGAGAGTTACTAGCTATTTTAGAGACACCAAGCACAAAAGAGCTGATGGTTTGCTTGCCAGATGTCTTTGATAAGCTGGAGCGCTATAATAGCAATGCTCAGCAATTTTGGCGAAGTCATTTTGAACAGTTTTCAGAATTTTATGAGAGGCATTGTCACTCAGATTGGTATGGCTCGACCTTTTTATCACGTCCTTATATAGACTGGGTGGACAAAAGAAAGGCAGCGACCTATATTGAGCAGTTACGTGCACTATGGAGTGCTAAAGACCTCTTGATTGTTGAGGGTAAGACGTCTCGCTCAGGCGTTGGCAATGATTTGTTTGCCAATAGCCGTTCGATAAAGCGCATTATCTGCCCTTCTAAAAATGCTTATGACAAGCTAGATGATATTTATGAGCTAGTCAAAAAAGAGGCTCAAGGTCGTCTAGTCCTAGTCATGTTGGGGCCGACAGCCAAAGTCTTGGTCAAGCGTTTGAGCTTAGATGGCATACAGGCTTTAGACATTGGGCATATCGACTCAGAGTACGAATGGTACCAGATGGGTGCGACACACAAGGTCAAGCTCGCCCATAAGCATACGGCTGAATTTAACTATGACGAGCATATTGACCTAGCAGAAGATGAGACTTATCAATCCGAGATTATCGCAGAGATTGGTGAGGATACAACTGGTAAAAAGGAGGCAGAGCCTTTAGTGGAAGGTAAAATTTCAATCATTGTTCCCGTTTATAATGCACAAGCTTATTTGCAACGGTGTATCGATTCTATTTTAAAGCAAACTTATACTCATTTTGAGCTTTTGTTAATCAATGATGGCTCAACAGACGCTAGCGCTAAGATTTTAGAGGACAATAGAGCTCGAGATGAGCGGATACGTATCGTCCACAAAGCCAATGAAGGCGTATCAGCCACTCGTAACCTCGGCTTAGCTATGGCGACTGGCGATTATATTACTTTCATTGACTCGGACGATTTTGTCTATGAGGAGTACCTAGATATTTTATACACTAGCTTAGTGAGCAATGACGCTGACATCTCATCTGGTAATTTTGCCTCTTTTAATGAAGAGCGTCAGTCCTTCTTATTTTTCACCTCAGAAGAGACGTATTTTGAGAAAGTTTATAGCCCACAAGAATGGCTAGATAATGAAAATAATCCTCGTCACAATCTCTTTTTAACCGTGATTTTCACGCCATTCAAACTCTATAAGCGCTCGCTCTGGCAGGATGTTTTGTTTCCTGTTGGGAAAGTCAGAGAAGATGATGCGACTATCCACAAGGTCTATCTACGTGCTCAGAAGATTAGCTTTGTCAATAGTGCTATCTACTACTATTCACAGCATGAGGATAGCCTCTCTAAGACAGTCATGCAAGAGGATATTTCCAGTATGATTGCCAATGCTGAAGAGCGCATTGCGCTTTTGGCTAGTCTTGGCTATGATATTAGCGAGCATATCACCTCTTATACTAAGCGTCTTGAAAAGTGCTTTTCTGATGCGCTTTCGCTTGGTCAAGTAGGGCTTGCTAAGGACATCAAGGTCAAGCTTGATTTGATTTTAAATCATCAAAAAGGAGGGCAAGATGGAGACAGTTAGTGTCATCGTCCCTGTGTATAATGCTGAGGATTACCTAGAGCAGTGTCTTGAGAGTATCATTCATCAAACGTATGCCAATCTTGAGATTATCCTGATAAATGACGGCTCAACTGACACGTCAGGGGCGATATGTGAGGCTTATCGTGAAAAAGACAGTCGTATCCGTCTGTATCATAAAAAACTCGGTGGCAGTGGCGTTGGTGCTACGCGAAATACCGCCTTATCCTTTGTGACAGGAGATTATGTGCTCTTTGTGGACAATGATGATTGGCTGGAGCCTAATCACATCGAACTCTTGTATCAGTCGCTAAAAGCAAATGATGCCGATATTGCTATTGCCAACTTTACCTCGTTTTTTGACGAACGGCAGACGTTTGGTTTTCATGTGACAGAAAAAGACTTTTACGAGGCAGTCTATACGCCACAAGAATGGTTTTCTTATCAATACGATGGGCATTTTTGCCTTAGCCAGTGCTTTACAGTGCCTTGGTCAAAGCTCTATAAAAGACATCTGTTTGACAGTGTTGTCTATCCTGAGGATGAAAAGGTCGAAGATGACTACACGACTTGGAAACTGTACTTGGCAGCTCACAAGATTGTTTTTAGCAATCGTGCTATTTATTATCACCGAAAGCGTGAGACAAGTGTGACAAAGACAGTGGATCGTGTCGCAGTATTTCCTATTAAAAGTATCGAAGAGCGTATCAGTGTACTGGCAAGTCTGGGTATGGATATCTCACAAGAGCTGAGAGCTTATCGTTATCGTCTTGAGATGCATCGCGACAGCTACTTGGAGTTGGGGGATATGTATCACTATCACCAGTGCCTGCTAAAGCTGCGTTTGCTCTCTTAGAAAGGACGATTGATGTTAGCATTTCTTAGAAGAACAATAGGGCATTCGCTCTTAGTGCAAAAGCTAGCTTGGACCTTGCTTATCGTCTTTGTCTATATGCTTGGTCAGCGTATAGTTGTCCCAACGGTCCCTATGGATACGAGCATTTTCCAAGATAAAAATGTCCAATCTTTGATGGAGAGTCTATCAGCCTTATCTGGGGCGCAACTCTCTAGCATGACCTTGTTTTCACTGGGGTTGAGTCCTTGGATGACCTCACAGATTTTACTGAGGACCTTGACAGTCTTTGATGTTTCTTTTGTCAAGCATCTGACAAAGACAGGCAGGGAGCGCTTTTTGATGACCTTGATGTTGGTTATTGCCCTTATTCAAGCCTTTGGATTGACCGTATCGACTCCATATATTGGCATTTCTGCCACTGGTTTTTATAGTGAGGGGCTAGCTAGAGGAGCGACCATCTTATTATTAGTGACAGGGTCTATGGTTTTGACTTGGCTTGCCAATATGAATACCGTTAAGGGCTTAGGCGGCGCTATTGTCATCATTTTGACCAATATGACGATGAATCTAATCGCCAATACCCTAACCTACTTTTCACAACAAACGTGGACGACAGCGCAGCTCTTTTGGCAACTGGGGATTTTTGCTTTAGCCGTTTTTGTCCTTGTGATGATTGCGATTATCACTTACCGTGCCGAATATCGTATTGCGATTAAGCGTGTCAATGCACCGCTTAGAAGTCGCTTGGCATCAGCTTATATCCCCATTCGCATCAACCCAGCAGGAGCCATGCCCTTTATGTATGGGATGACCTTGATGACGCTACCGCCTCTTATTTTTTCGGGGCTGTCTAATCTCTTTCCAAACGTCTCTGTGTTTGAGACCTTGATAGTAGCCACCTCGATACAGACTGTGACAGGTGTTTTGTGCTATGTGCTTATCCTTTATGTCCTTGCTGTTGGTTTTGCTTATTACAACTATGAAGCAGACGATATCGCTGACAATATGCGCAACAACGGCGATTATATTGAGCACATTCGTCCAGGAGAGATGACACGTCGTTATCTGCAAAGTCGCATTTCCTTTTTTGCTCAAGTGGGGGCAGTTATTGTCTGTGTCATGGGAGGAGGCCCCATGTTGATTAGTGTCTTATCTGCTGGGCAGATCAGTCTAGCTTTGTTGATTACCAATGTCTATATCATCGCAAGCTTTATGCTAGGCTTGATTGAGCAAGTCTCGAATTTACGCCTCTGGAAAAAATATAAACCACTACTATAAGGAGCTTTTATGTTTTACTTTATTCCCTCTTGGTATAATCAAGAACGTCAATGGTATGACACAACAACCATTTGGTCTCGTGTTTATGACAAGATGGAGTTTGATGATACCATCAACCAGCTAAAGATGTTTCAAGAAGCTAAGGAGAAAAATGCGCTTTTGGTGCTGGCTTATCGTCCTCAATTGCGTTATTTTTTGCATAAGCAAGACTTACAGGCGACACCTTACTGGTCTTTCTTTGATGATATTCAAAATATCACGCGCAAGAACACCCAAAAGTTAGATTTTAAAGCTCTTAATTGGCCAGAGCAGACGACTTTTCTGTATTCTCCTTTTATCGTTTTAGCACGCCGTAAAGAGCAGACATTGGCTAGAATTTATTTTGCGGAAAATGGGAACCTCTTATCGATTGATACTGAGGAAAATGGTCAAATCACACAGACCTTTGTCTTTGATGATCGTGGTTTTCTCTCTAGCTCTTTATTTTACAAATCAGGAAAACCTCACCATCAAGATTATTATAATGAGCAGGGTGTGTGGCAGGTACGTGAATCTCTAGTTGGTGATGGTGCTATTCAGATCAATGAAGAGGCGGATAAGAGCTTTGCTAAGCAGCGCTATACCTCGTGGGAGGAACTCTTACGTGAGCGTTTGGCGGTCTTTTCACAAAAAATCCTTACTAAAGAAGACACTTTTGTCATAGCCAGTGATGAGAGACACAACGCGTTGTTAGTAGAGACTTTCAAGCCTTACGCCAAAATCTTTTCTTTTTTTGGTGGGCGCTTTGATATGTCCCATAAAAAGGAGTTGGCTAGTGTGTTAAGTCATACACAGCTAGTGATTACAGAAAAAGAAGAGACAAAGAGCTTGATTGAAGCAAGCATTAGAGAGTTGTCTAAAAAGAAGGGGCGTGGCAAAAAAGCACAAAAGAAAAAACAGGTCTTTCAGGCTCCATCGGTCTTGGTGTCAACGCCTTTTGACTCACGACTGCGCCTAGGGCATAGCCAATCGCAAAAAGAGTTAGAGATTTATCTCTTTATCGATACGATTAGCCCCAAAGAGCGTCAAGAGTTATTGGAGAAGATTATCAGCCTGATGGAGACCAATCAAGATATCCACTTGACCCTAGGAACTTATGATCGCTCTATTGATGCTAAAGCCTATAAGGCTGATATTGATAATCTTATCTATGACCGTTATGACCCTAGTCTTTTTTTCACAAGTCTCTCTGATAGCGGTGAAAATCAAATTGATGATTCTGAGGAGGAAGATAATAAGCGTATCAAGGTACAAGTCATCACAAGTGAGACACAGATTATTAGTCTTTTAGACCACACTCGTCTTGTGATTGATTTAGGTGTTGAGCCTGACCTCTATACTCAAATTGCTAGTATCAGCGCAGGCATTCCTCAAATCAATAGTGTCAAAACAGAGTATGTCACTCATCTTAAAAATGGCTGGATATTGACAGAGCCTAAAGACGTCACAAAAGCGATTCATTATTACTTTGATGGCTTGCGCAATTGGAATGATGCCTTGGTCTATGCGGTTGAGAAGATGGGTGACTACACTAGTGGAAAATTATTAGCCAGATGGAAGGAAGAATTAAAAACAATAGCGCATGAGTAAAACGATAACAGTGCTCCAGATTGGAGTGGATAATTGGGCAGATACAAAAGATGTCGTCATGCCAGATAATCTCAAGTGGCTTTTTTGTCAGCCAACTGGCATTGATGAGATGTTAGAAAAGCTAAAAAAAGAGCAAGTCGAGGAGATGCTAGCGGATGACCCAGATTTAGATAGGTCAACGCTCAATTTAGATAAGGTAACAGTGACTTTTTCAGCTATTTTGCTGACCAGCTATGTGTCTGAGGACGACTTAAATCCGTTAATGGACAGTATTGAGGCTTACGCCTTATTTTCAGATGAAAAAACGGAGCTAGATGAGCCTCAAAAACGTGGTTTTTTCAGACGGAAATGCTTGCGTGAGCTACGTGTTGCAGATGATTATCAAGCCTTATGTGATTATCTAGCCATGAATCTCTTTTCAGGGCAGTATGGCGCTAAATTAAAGGTGTCAAGTATTGACGTCGTGCCTGATTATCAAGGTAAAGTGATGTATTTTGGCAATAAAGAAGTTGTTTTTGAAGGCGAGTATGGAGAGGAATTTCAGCCGCTCTATACTTTTCGTTACGGCTTTCCTAGCTTTGAGATGGGCGTTGAGATTTGGCCTGAATATACCAAAGATGAGACAACGGAGATTTATTGGCTGATTGAAGGCTTAAGGGCAGGTGCTTTGGGTGAGGTTGATGAGATTTACCATGTCACTGAAGAGCAGCTGCAAAAGCCCTTTGTCATCGCTCCTAATAAGTCTATCGGTGCTTATAATGTGACCGTTTATGCTAAAGGAGCTGGGAAAATGGCTTTTGGCTCACTTCACTGGCGTTACTCACGCATGGGCTTAGGGCAGTTTGTTCTAGGAGGTAAGCGTTTCTCAGACCATAAACGCCAAGAGTTGGCTTATTATTTCAATCCAGGTGATATGAAGCCACCTTTAAATGTCTATTTCTCAGGATTTCGTGGGGCAGAAGGGTTTGAAGGATTTTTCATGATGAAACGTCTCGGAGCGCCTTTTTTGCTAGTGGCTGACCCTAGACTTGAGGGTGGTTGCTTTTATATGGGGACAAAAGAGCTTGAAAATCAAGTCGTAGAGGCTATTTCTGGGGCACTTGATTATCTTGACTTTGATCATTCAGAGTTGATTTTATCAGGCTTATCTATGGGGGCTTATGGTGGTGTTTATTATGCGCCTGAATTGCAGCCAGCCGCAGTGATTGTCGGAAAACCCTTTACTAACCTTGGTGATACGGTCAACCGCCTTAAAACCCTACGTCCTGAGGAGTTTGAGACAAGCGCAGACATGCTCTCTAACATTATGGGAGATAATAATTATGAGGATGCTGAAGCGCTCAATGAGCGATTTTGGCATAAGTTTAAGGCGGCGAGCTATCCTAATACAACCTTTGCTATTGCTTACATGCAAGAAGATGATTATGACGGTCACGCTTTTGCTAAGCTGGTGGATTACATGGCTGATAAGACGGTACATATCTATGGGAAAGGCTATACAGGACGACATAACGATGATAGTCGCTCTGTCAATCAATGGTTTATCAGCCAGTATCACCGTCTTTTAAAAGATAAATTTGGAAGGAATTTCTAATGACCTATCAAGAAATGGCTTGTATCACCTTTGATGAGGTGCATGCAGATAATATCTATACTTATGGTTCAAAGATTGAGTTAACAGGTGATAGTGTCAGGCTTAGAAATGCCCCTATGCCACCTAGTCGTCCGTTGTTTAAATGGTTCTCTAGTTATAATTACCAAGCCAGTCGTCGGAGTCCTGAGTTGCCTTTGTTGATTCCTGAGAGGCAGTATCGTTTGGATGTGGAGGCGACCTCCTCTCCTAAAGAGCGTTTTTACCTTAAGCTGAGTTTCTCTAATAGACAAGGCGAGGTGATTAAGAGTCTTATCCAGCGTAGCCTTAGTGAAGTCTTTACCTGCCCTAAAGATGCTTTTACTTATGAGATTATCTTATACGGAGCGGGCTGTAAGGAAGTGACATTTAAGTGTTTACGCTTGTATGAGGCTGAGCCTATCGCAGAGCTTGTGCTAGATGAATGTCCCCAAACGGCTTATAGAAGCGAAGATGTCCCCAAAGAGCTTAGTCTAGTGGCTCCCTTGTTAGAAAAAGAGATGAAGAAAGGATAAGTATGGCAACTGTTCAAAAGCAATCCCTGTTGAACCGCTATCGTCTCTATAAGCTTGGTCGTATCCTATCAAAGATAAACCGTTTAGAAGAGCATTATAAGCGTATGCCAGATGATACCCTTCAGGCAGAGACAGCGCGCTTTAGAGAGCGTTTAGCACAGGGAGAGAGTCTGGATACTATTTTACCTGAGGCTTTTGCTACCGTTCGTGAGGCAAGTCGTCGTGTGCTAGGGATGTTTCCATTTGACGTCCAAGTTATTGGGGCTATTGTACTACACCAAGGTAAGATTGCTGAGATGAAGACTGGTGAAGGAAAGACCTTGACAGCTACCATGCCCCTTTATCTCAACGCTCTGACACAAAAAGGAGCTATCTTGGTGACGGTCAATGACTACTTGGCAAAGCGTGATGCTTTAGAGATGAAACCTCTCTATGATTACTTAGGACTTAGCGTAGGCATTGGGGTTTTTGATGAGAGTGAAGAGCCAGATACTGATATGAAAAAGGCTGTCTATAATGCAGATATCATCTACTCGACAAGTACAGCTCTAGGGTTTGATTACTTATCGGATAATCTCGTGGCAGATAAAGAAGACAAATTTATGCGTCCTTTTCACTATGTCATCGTGGATGAGGCTGATGCTGTCTTATTAGATATGGCTCAGACGCCCTTGATTATTTCAGGTTCACCTCGTGTGCCGTCTAATTTTTATCAGGTGGCAGATATGTTTGTCCAAACCTTAAAAGAAGGTGAGGAGTACGTTTATCAAAAAGATGATCGTGTGGTTTATTTGACAGACCAAGGGGCAGATTATGCCCAGGATTTTTTTGAGATAGAAGACCTTTATGCCGAAAGCTCACGAGAGCTATACCGTCAGATTATCTTGGCGCTTCGTGCTCATAAATTATATAAAAAAGATTATGATTATGTGGTTATGGATGATGAGGTCAAGTTGCTGGATGCAAGGACTGGGCGTGTCTTAGAAGGGACGCGTATGCAGTCTGGGATTCATCAAGCCATTGAGACTAAAGAAGGTGTCAAAAATACCAAAGAAACACGAGCGACGGCGTCTGTAACCTATCAATCTTTGTTTAATATGTTTCCCAAAATTGCTGGCATGACAGGGACAGGAAAGACTGCAGAAGATGAGTTGATCGATACCTATCAGCTAGAAGTGGTGGCTATTCCGACGAATCGCCCCATTCAGCGCATTGATTATCCAGATAAGATTTATACGACCTTGCCTGAAAAACTATATGCCACTCTTTCTTATCTCAAAGCGATTCATGCTACAGGTCAGCCTATTCTAGTGATTTCAGGAACGGTGGAGATTGCAGAGATTTACTCTAATATGCTACTTCAAGAAGGCATTTCGCATAATCTCTTGACCGCTAAAAATGCTGCTAAAGAAGTTCAGATTATCAAAGAAGCAGGGCAAGTGGGGAGCGTCACGGTAGCGACTCCTATGGCAGCGCGTGGTACTGATATTAAGCTTGGCGAAAATGTCGATGAATTAGGTGGCTTGGCTGTGATTGGTACAGAGCGTCTGCAAAATCGTAGGCAGGATTTACAGGTTATGGGACGCTCAGGGCGTCAAGGTGCTAAAGGCCTCTCTCAGTTCTTTGTATCACTTGAAGACGACCTGATGTTGCAACATGGTTCTGCTTGGATTAAGGCTTATTTTGACAAATATAACCAGACGAGCAGACCAGATTATGGCAACTCACTTGATAAATGGCGTTTTAGACAGGCTGTCAAACACGCGCAGCTCATTAGTGAGGACAAAGAAGTCAGCGCTAGAAATAGCACAGTGCAGCTAGGAGAGAGCCTCAATGTCCAGCGCTCACTTATCTACAAGCTAAGAGATAAGCTGATGTATAATGATATTCCTATCAGAACACAGGTAGATACTATCTTTCAAGAGGAAATTGAGCGTGTTGCTAAAAGTTACCAAGGCAAAGACGTCAGTGACTTGCGTCGCTATATTTTAGAACATTATAGCTATCAGTCTATTGATCATCTAGAAGAGGTAGAGATGAGTGATGCTGAGAGTATTGGGCGATTGTTGTGGCAGCTCTATCAGCGCGAAAAAGCAAGTAAAGAAGCTTTTTTAGGTGCTGTTAAGCAGGTCTATGAGTTTTATTGTGTGGCTGTCTTAAAAGCGATTGATGAAGCTTGGGTCGATGAGGTGGATCATCTCCAACAACTCAAAGCTATCGTCAATACACGTCCTATCGGCCAGCGTAATAATGTCATTGAGTACAATATGGAATCTTATGCCATTTACCAATACATGAGTAGCGAAGTCAAAGAAAAGATAGTGAGAAATATCATGTTAAGTACCCTAAACCGCAACAAAAAAGGGGAATTGTCGATTTATTTCGTTTAGAAGAGGAGACCTAATGACAGTATATAATATCAATCTTGGCATTGGTTGGGCAAGTAGTGGGGTCGAATATGCTCAAGCTTATCGGGCTAATGTCTTGAGGGAATTGGGAATTGAGGCAAAGTTTATCTTTACCGATATGATCGTGACTGAAAATATCGAGCATTTCACTGCCAATCTAGGCTTTAGAGATGATGAGATTATATGGCTTTATTCTTTTTTCACTGATGTTAACATAGCTAAAACCAGCTATCGTCTAGCTGATTTTGAGGCGACGTTTGAGATGCCGCCTAGCCAAGTCGAGCGTCATGGAAAGGCTGTTGTCTATCGTTTTGCTGAGAAAGACGTCATGATGACAGCTTATACAAATGGCGATGATAGTGATATTGTGCAGCGCGTGGAGTATGTGTCTAAAGGGCTATTGATACGTAAGGATTACTTTACCTATACACGTCTCTTTAGTGAGTATTATGCGCCTAAGGACAATCGTGCCGAAGTCTATCAGCGTACGTTTTTCAATGAAGATGGCTCGATAGCTTATGTGGAAAATCGTGATGGTAAGGACAGTGTCTTTATCTTTGAAGATCGTATTTTACCATCTAAGGAAGCTTTAGTTGCTTATATGTTGGAGTGTCTTGAGTTGACAAGTCAGGATGTCATTCTTTTAGATCGGGCGACTGGTATTGGACAGAGTGTTTTTCAGCATCATGGCAAAGCAAAGCTTGCAGTAGTCATTCACGCAGAGCATTTTAATAGCAATAGCGTGACAGATGATACCATTTTGTGGAACAACTATTACGAATACCAATTTACAAATAGTGACAAAGTCGATGCTTTTATTGCCTCCACAGAGGTTCAAAAAGACCTATTAAGTCAGCAGTTTGCACATTATACGAAGAGACAGCCAACTATTTATGCTATTCCTGTCGGTAGCCTACAAACACTAAGAGGTCAGGATAAGGCTAGCTCACGTCAACCTTTTTCTCTAGTGACGGCCTCACGCTTAGCCGCTGAAAAGCATATTGATTGGTTGGTCAATGCTGTGATTTTAGCGCATCAAGACTTGCCACAGCTGACATTTGACATTTACGGATCTGGCGGTCAAGAAAAGCTGTTGAGAGAGATTATTGATAAGAATGGTGCGGCTGATTATATTCGCTTAAGAGGGCATCACGATTTGACACATGTTTATGAGCAGTATGAGGTTTACATTGCTGCCTCAACGAGTGAAGGATTTGGCTTGACCTTGATGGAAGCCGTAGGCTCTGGGTTGCCTATTATTGGTTTGGATGTGCGCTATGGCAATCAGACCTTTGTTGATGACGGAAAAAATGGTTACTTAATTAGTCGTACAGAGCCTGATGATGCTAGCCATATGGCAGATGCTTTTGCTAAAAAGATTATCAAACTCTATCAAGAAGCCGATTTAAAAGCCTTTCACAATCATAGTTACAACAAGGCCAAAGCCTTCTTAGATGACGAGATTAAAAGAAAGTGGCAAGCTTTTATTGAGGAGGTTTTACATGATTAGATTATATGACTATTTTACCAAGGAAAGTCAGGATTTAGAATTTTCCTTGGAGGCGGCAGGCTATAAGGGTGAGTGCATCGTCATCAATGAAGATGGCTTCTTACCTAAGCAGTTGACCTCACCGTATGCTTATTTTTGTGGGTTTGCTGACTCTCAAGAGGGGCGTCCTCTTTATTTCAATGAGTTAGTCGTACCTGATTTTTGGCAAATCGCAGGAAACAATAATCAAGCAGAAGTGTTTGATTACAATCAGCAAAAAGCTAGAATTTTTTACGCTGAACCTAAGCACCTTCGTCTCATTAAGACAGTGGATTGGCTAGAAGCAAACGGTAAGACACGCTTTAGTGACCACTACAATCAATATGGCTGGCGCTTTGCAAGGACACACTTTACAGCCCATCAAGAGCCGACTGTTAGGACTTATACAAACCAAGCAGGACAAGAGATTATTGTGGAGAATTTCAAGACTGGCGATATTATCCTCAACTGGCAAGGAAAGGTTCATTTTTTTAAGAATCGTGTCGCTTTTTTAGCCTTTTATTGTCAGTATCGTGGGCTGGATACGTCTGAGATTTGGTTTAATTCCTTATCGACTCCGTTCTTTTTCTCACGCTATCTCGGTGAGAAAGGTTCTGATATTCTCTTTTGGCAAGAAGATATCCGACAAGAGATTCCAGGTAATATGATGTCCATTTTTAATCACCCTAATGATCGTGTGAAGCGTATTATTGTCCAGAAAAAAGAGGCTTATCAGCGCTTACTGACCTTACTACCTGAGACCCTTCATAGTCGTGTTAGCTACTTAGGGTATCACTATGCTGATAAAGGTTTGCCTCAAAAGAGTCATGATATCCTCATCATGACCAATTCAGACCAGATTGAAGGGTTAGAGGAGCTTGTTTGTGGACTTAGGGGCTATCGTTTTCATATCGGTGCTTTGACTGAGATGTCAGAGCGCTTGACGAGCTTTGATGCTTATGACAATGTCACCCTGTACCCTAACATCTCTCAAAAAACAGCAGACAGACTGTTTGAGGAGTGTGCTATTTATCTAGACATCAATCATGGCAATACCATTTTAGATAGCATCAGACAAGCTTTTGAGCACAATCAACTTATATTGGCTTATGATACGACGGTTCATCAGCCTGAGTTTTTATTGGGTGAGCATGTCTTTAGACGTGACAGGACGGCTGATTTGATACAGACTATTAAAGCTAGTGTTGATAGAAAAGCCCTTATTCAAAAGCAACGTAGTGGTACCATAGATGAGTCTATCGAAGATTACCATCGTTTGTTGGGATAGGAGTCAGTATGGTCAAAAATGAATTACTAGAAAAAGAAATCAACAAAACCATCAATGAAGCACGGGCAGATATACCAAAACCAGAAAAAAAGAAAAAGCCCATTTTCTACAAGTTGATTATTATCTTAATCACGATTGCTGTTTTATTTTCACTCTTTAGATTCTTATTCTAATGCAGTGTGACATTTATGGCTATTTTTTTCAAAAATAGTATTGACAGACAGACTATTTTCATGTAAAATAGTATTTGTCTTTTGGGGTATAGCCAAGCGGTAAGGCAAGGGACTTTGACTCCCTCATGCGTTGGTTCGAATCCAGCTACCCCAGTAGCCGATTTGGTTAATTTATGGTCCGTTGGTCAAGGGGTTAAGACACCGCCTTTTCACGGCGGTAACACGGGTTCGAATCCCGTACGGACTGTAGAAAAGAAAAAGCCAGCTACTAAAAGTAGCTGGCTTTTTCGTGCATGATTTATACCCAATGTTCAAATTGGGAGATATTGAGGATAATGTCAGTCACCTCTTGCGTGCTTTCTTTGCCACCTTGGTTAATCCAAAGTGAGATAACGCCCTCTAGGCTGGCAGTGAGAGCTTCAACAGCATAAGGAGCAGGGACTTGATAGCGTGTGATGACATATTGGTGACCTTTTGGAGTGAGTGCAATCACCATCTCTAAGAAGTGCTTAATGGTCTCTGAAAAGTTGGTATAGTGGCAGTTAGAAATGGCATAGAAAAAGGTAAAATCCTGATAAATATAGTCAAGGATAGCTTTTATCATCTGGTGTGGCGTGCGTTTAGTATCTGTGATGATAGCTGTCATATCAGCTATCGTTTCTTCTTTGAGTTGCTCCATAAGGTCATATTTATCAAGATAATGGAGGTAGAACGTTCCACGGTTAATGCCAGATGTTTGAGTGATTTTGCTGACGGAAATATCTTCAAAGTGTTCTGTTAGCAAGAGTTGCGTTAGGGCCTCTTTGATGTAAGTTTTGGTATGTGTTTGTCTTTGCTGTTTAGTACTCATCTGTTAAATCAACACTTTCTAAAATTTTGATCATTGTCTTTGACGCCATCTTAGTATATACTAAAAAGCATATTAAATCAACATTGTGTTTATTTAATATGATATAATACTATTATAGATTATCTAGGGTTAAGGAGAGGGTTGTTATGGCTTATATTGAGCTGAAACATAGCAGTAAAAGTTATCGCGTTGGGGATACTGAGATTGTGGCTAATAAGGATGTTAGCTTTGAGATTGAAAAGGGAGAGTTAGTCATTATCCTAGGAGCATCAGGTGCTGGTAAATCAACTGTCTTAAATATCCTTGGTGGGATGGATACAGCTGATCAAGGGCAAGTGATCATTGATGGGGTTGATATTGCTAGCTACAATGCTCACCAACTAACGACTTATCGTCGTCAGGATGTCGGCTTTGTCTTTCAATTTTATAATTTAGTGCCTAATCTGACGGCTAAGGAAAATGTCGAGTTGGCGTCAGAAATTGTCAAAGAAGCACTCGATCCTGTTCAAGTCTTGGGAGATGTCGGTCTTAGTCATCGTATTCATAATTTTCCAGCACAACTATCTGGAGGGGAGCAACAACGTGTAGCTATTGCTCGTGCGGTCGCTAAAAATCCTAAGTTATTACTTTGTGATGAGCCGACAGGAGCTCTTGATTATAAGACAGGCAAGCAAGTGCTCCAAATTTTACAAGATATGGCGCGCCAAAAAGGCGCTACGGTGGTCATTGTAACACACAACGCCGCTCTTGCTCCCATAGCAGATCGTGTGATTCGCATGCATGATGCTCAAGTGAAGGCTATCGAGCTAAATAACTCACCGAAGTCTATTATGGACTTGTCTTACTAGGAGGCGCTTATGCTAGGAAAAACTTATTGGAAGGATATTTGGCACTCCTTTACGCAGTCTAAGGGGCGTGTTATCTCTATCGTGTCGCTCATGGCACTAGGCTCCTTTGCTTTGATTGGACTTAAGGTGACTGGTCCTGATATGAAGGTGACTGGAGAGCATTTTTTTAGACAACATCAGGTCGCAGACTTATTTGTCATGAGTGATTATGGCTTGTCAGCATCTGACCAAGAGCTCCTCAACCAAGTCGATGATCAAGCTACTATTGAGTATGGTTACTTTAAAGATGTGACGCTTAGTCAGTCTAGTAAAGCCATTCGCCTTTTTTCAACACCTGAAGAAGTATCAACTTATGATCTTGTAGCAGGGAAACTGCCGACAAAGACAGACGAAATAGCCTTATCAGCAGCTTATGAAAAAAAGTATCAGATTGGTGATACGATTTCTGTTGTAGAAAAAGCTGATGGAAATAAGCCAGTCCTAACAAACCATGATTTTGTGATTACAGGTTTTGTGAATTCGTCAGAATTGCTCTCAAGAGTCAATCTAGGGCAGAGTTCGGCTGGAAGTGGAGAGCTAAGTGGTTATGCACTAGTTTCAGATAAGACCTTTAATTCTGATGTTTATATGATTGCGCGTCTGGCTTATGATGAGCTCAAACCGCTAAGCCCTTATGAACAGACTTATACCGATAAGGTATATGAAAAAAAGAGAGACCTTGAAAAACGACTTAAAAATCAGCCTGAAAAACGTCTCGCAGAGCTAACAGCAGAGCTTAAAAAGCAACTTGATGAAGGCTATCAAGAGCTTAGTAAAGGTAAAGATCAGCTTGAAAAAGCTAAGGAAGACTTAGCCAAAGCAAAAGCGCAGCTAGGAGATGCCTATCCACAAGAAGCTGCAAGTGACGCTCAAGCAAAGATTGACCAAGCGACAGCTCAGCTAGCGACAAAGGAAGCAGAGCTTAATAAAGCTAAAGAAAGCTTAGAGCAACTGGCGCTTCCTAATTATGCCGTCTATACGAGACGTGAAGTGCCAGGGGCAGAAGGTTACTTGTCTTATGCTAATAACGCTTCTATTATCGAAGCGGTTAGCAATATCTTCCCAGTAGCGCTTTATGTGATAGCCGCGCTAGTGACGTTTACGACCATGGTACGCTTTGTAGATGAAGAAAGGTTGAAAGCAGGCACGCTAAGGGCGCTTGGCTATGATAATAGAGCCATTAGTCGTAAATTTGTGATTTATGGAGCTGTCACAGGTCTTATAGGTACGGTTATTGGGACACTTATGGGACATTTGCTATTACCAAGTATTATTGATAAGACTTATAGTGACAAAATTATCTTAGCTCCTATTGAGCTTCATTTTTACCCGCTAGAGACAGTGCTAGCCTTATTTTTAGGGTTACTTAGTACGGTACTGCCAGCCCTCTTGGTGGTTCGTAGAGAGTTAGCTGAACAACCAGCCCAATTATTACTACCGAAAGCACCTGTGGCTGGCTCAACCATTTTAATGGAAAAAATCACCCCTTTATGGTCACGTATGAGCTTTACCCAAAAGGTCACCGCTAGAAATATCTTTCGTTATAAGCAGCGTATGTTGATGACGATTTTTGGGGTCTGTGGCTCAGTAGCCTTGCTGTTTTCAGGTCTTGGCATACGCTCTTCTATTGCGGATTTAAATAACCGTCAGTTTAGCGACCTGATTAAGTATGATATGATTGTGGCTAAAAAGGATCATGTAGATGATGTAGCTACTAAAGCTCTCAATCAAGAACTAAAAAGCGATGCTATCGCTAAGAATATGTCAGTCCACTATGAGACACTCTCAGCACTAGCAGGTGATCAGAAAGATGAGCAACAAATCACTCTCTTAACGGTCAATGCTGGTCAAGAAAAAGCCTTTCACGACTATATCAAGCTGGTCAATCGCCAAAAGAAAGCACAGCTGTCTTTGACAGATGATGGGGCAATTATTTCTGAAAAATTAGCGACCTTATTAGATATTGGTGTGGGAGACACCATTGATGTGACATCAAGTAATGACCAGAAGGTAGCGCTAAAAGTGGTAGGTGTTAGTGAGATGTACATGAGTCACTTTATCTTTATGAGTGACGCTTATTATGAGAAAGTCTTTAAGACTAGCCCTCACTCAAATGCTGACTTGATTATGTTAAAGGATGATTCTATAAAAAATACGAATAAAGTTGCCAGTCGTTTTATGGCACTTAGTGCTGTCAAAGGTGTCGTGCAAAATACCATTTTAAAGGAGCAAGTGAATACTATCGTCACCTCGCTCAACAGGGTCATGTATATCTTGATCATCACCTCCATCCTTTTGGCTATCGTTATTTTATACAATCTAACCAATATCAATGTGGCAGAGCGTATCCGTGAGTTATCTACCATTAAGGTGCTTGGTTTTTACAATCAAGAAGTGACCATGTATATTTATCGTGAGTCTATCTATTTATCACTGCTTGGTATTTTGTTAGGCTTTGTGATGGGAAATGCGCTTCACCGTTATATGCTAAGCGTGATTGCGCCAGATAATATTATGTTTAACCCTGCACTCCCTTATAGTGTTTACCTACTACCTGCCATACTTATCGTGCTTATTTTAGCGGTGCTTGGTCTTGTGGTCAATCAGTGGCTGAAAAAAGTGGACATGCTAGAGGCGCTTAAGTCAGTAGAGTAAGCTTTTCAGCAGATGAGATAGGAAAAGGCAAGCTTGGCTTGTCTTTTTTAGTACCAGAGGTTTTTAGACAAGTTGCTAATAAATGGCTATTTTATTAAAATAGTCTTGCTATTTCATTGTTGTTGCTCTATAATGTTAAGAAAGAGGTTAGTCTTTAAATGAAAACTATCATTAAATTATCCTTAATGACTTTAGTAAGTAGCTTATTTCTAATAAGTTACAAGGTTGAAGCTGTTAGTAAAACGTATAGAGTAGGGACAGCTATTTGCACTGACGCGTGATGTCATTGTTAATGGATGTCTTCCATAGCTGGAGACTATAATGATGCTCATAGTTGGGGACATAGATAACTTAGGGAGTTTTTGTGGTGACAAATAAGAAAGCTATTTTTTTGAATAATGTTGAGACACTCTATCGAAATCAAAGTCTTCATTTGAGTGCCAGTTTTAGAGAAGAACTCTTAAAGACGATACATGGTTTCAACAAAGGGGATAAGATTAGTTATCTAGCTTACCGTTTGTACCCTTATGTTTTAGAAGAATTGTTGTTGAACGATTCTAAAGAGTTGACTGTTTTTAAGACTTATTTAGAAAGAACAAGATGGAAATATTATCTCGGTGAAGTATTTTCTATGGCATTTGTGAGATTGTAAGATGAACAGGTATCGCCTAGTAATGTATTCACAATCAGACCAGCGAGATCATTTTACTAGGTAGATTAGGTATGGAGTTGGCTTAGGAGGCGTAATGATAATGAAAGACAAAAATGAAGCTATACTAGAAACGATGGATAAGATACTGGATTCTGGAGTGCTTGTTGATGATAAAGCATTAGAAACGATTTTTTTAGACGCTAGGAAGGCTATCTTGAGTGATCACTATGGTGCTTTAGCAAGCTTTAGTCATAAGTTGTCTTTATATCTGATGGAGCATGATTATAAAGCTCCTAAAGCTGTCATCAATTTGGCCAAACAAATCGTTAAAGAGCCTTTCAAAGAAAGAGGAAAGATATCGTTTTAGTGGATGTTGGCACTCTCTTTACGCTTTAAACAATAGCTAGCACTCTCTTTGGGGGTGCTTTTTGAGACTGTTAAACGGTGTTTAGCAGTTTTTTGTAGCAAAACGAGAAAGCGATTCCAAAAAAAGTCTTGCACTGCGATAAGTTATGCGCTATACTTAGGGTGAGAATTTTACTGATTTAGGAAGGTAAATAAAACGGAAACAATAATAATCAGGAAAATTGTAGGTATTGGTGCTTTGTTTTAGGGTTTTAGTGTAGGAGAGTTGATATGAGTAAAAAGTTTAAATGCCTTATAAGTTTTTGGTTTTAATGACAATGTTATCTGCAAATACGCCTTTTTTTATTTTTGCAGAACAACTTGGGAATGTAGCTACAGTTAGTGTTATGAATGAACAGGAAGAAGAGTTGACAGAAGTGGTTTAGTTTATGTTTGATAATGCTATTGTTTATGATGAATTAGGTAATGTCCATGATATAGATTTTGATATTATTTATCAAAAATATGGTTATACAAGTGAATTAGCTAATGTTGAAGAAATTGTAAAAAATGATAGAGAAAATAATGGTTTTGAAAATCAAGTCTTATTTCGTTCAGCTAATCCGGGAAGATGTGCAGTTGTAGCTATTCAAGATACTTTAGGAGTAGGAGCTATATCTGCTTTAATTGGTGGTGGAATTGTTGGTCTATTTATAACGTAAGGCTGCTAGTGAAGTTGCAAAGTTGGTTTTTAAAGCAGGAGCTGAGAGTATTGCGCCTGCAGCTGCTGCTTCATTGATTTGGAGTTTTGGTCGTTGTATGTGGTTTTAGTGATGAAACAAGTATTTTATAGTTTAATATTGGCTATTATTTTTATATCATCTAGATTTGTGTGGTTTCAAATAAAGTATTCACAATTTTATTATGACTTGTTGGGTACATTTATTTTGGCGCATTGATTATGATAATTGGTTCTTTTCTAAATAATAAATAGTAATGACGGATAGTATTAGTCTTAGCAATATAATATTAGGATTAACTATAATGACGTTTCTAAAATATCTAGGACTGTTTTGTTCTATTTTTGTACCTATTTTCTTAATAGATGTTTTATTTTGGTATTTTTTCAATGGAGAATTAATATCCTTTCGGATATGGCTGTTGCTTTAGGTTTTCTTTTAGTATGGCATTTTTCCAATCGGAAAAACTAAAAAATAATATGGCAAGCTAGTACAATTTTGATAGATATCCCATAATGGTAGGAATGAGGTTGACATGACGTTTATAAAGTATCTAGGATTGTTTTGTATTGGTTTTGTTATTTCTTTTTTGATAGATGTTGTATTATCGTTTTTATTTAAAGGTACAGTTAATGTATTTTCTGACATAGGGATTGCTTTGGGAGCGCTTTTGGCCGCTCGGTTTACAAAACCGTTTCACAAATAAAAGCTGATGTGAGGTCAGCTTTTTTGTTTAGTCTGGTCTATGTTGACGTCTATTGGCTTTTTGAGTTTGCTACTACTCATTGAGAAAAAGGATGAAAAATGGTACAATAAAACAGATAATTTATAAGTGGGAGAGACTATGCAATACTTTAATGTTGGAACAATTGTAAATACCCAAGGTTTACAAGGTGAGATGCGCGTGCTTAGTGTGACAGATTTTGCACAAGAACGCTTTAAAAAAGGGCAGGAGCTAGCACTTTTTGATGACAAAGACCACTTTGTGACTACTGTGACGATTGCTAGTCATCGCAAACATAAAAACTTTGATATTATTAAATTCAAAGATATGTATCATATCAATGCGATTGAGAAATATAAGGGGCATCGTCTCAAGATAGCCAAGGAAAATCTCCAAAAGCTTGATGATGGCGAATTTTATTACCATGAAATCATTGGATTAGAGGTCTATGAGGACGACACCTTTATCGGTCGTGTCAAGGAAATTTTACAACCTGGGGCAAATGATGTCTGGGTGGTGGCTAGAGAAGGCAAGCGTGATTTGTTGCTTCCTTATATTCCTCCTGTGGTTTTAGAGGTGGATAGGGATCATGGGCGAATTCAAGTGGCTATTATGGAAGGCTTAGACGATGAAGATTGATATTTTAACGCTTTTTCCAGAGATGTTTGCCCCTCTTGAGCATTCTATTGTTGGTAAAGCGACTGACAAGGGGATTTTGGATATTAACTATCATAATTTTCGAGAGAAAGCGCTCAAAGCTAGGCATGTTGATGACGAGCCTTATGGCGGTGGACAAGGGATGTTACTACGTGCACAGCCGATTTTTGATACCTTTGATAGTCTTAATGCTCAAAAGGCACGTGTCATTTTATTGGATCCAGCAGGGCGTCAGTTTGATCAACATTATGCAGAAGAGCTTGCTAAAGAAGAAGAGCTAGTTTTTATTTGTGGGCATTATGAGGGCTATGATGAGCGTATCAAGACTTTAGTGACTGATGAGATTTCCTTGGGTGATTTTGTATTGACTGGTGGAGAGTTGGCTGCGATGACTATTATTGACGCTACGGTGCGTCTATTGCCAGATGTCATCGGTAAGGAAGTCAGTCATCAAGATGATAGTTTTTCATCAGGTTTATTAGAATACCCACAGTACACGAGACCATACGAGTATAGAGGCATGACGGTTCCAGAAGTGTTGATGAGTGGACACCATGAAAATATTCGTAAATGGCGTTTAAAGCAGAGCTTGAAAAAGACCTTGGAGCGTCGTCCAGATCTTTTAAAACACTACACGTTTACTGAGGAAGAAGAGGCTATTTTTCAAAATATTTTGGAAGAACAACATATCTCAAAAGAAGATGTGCTATAATAAAAGGCATACAAAGCGTGTGTCTTTTGTTTTTGAAAAAAGCTCATCAAAGATAGCGATGAGATGAGTAATTGATAGCTATAGCTGAGATGCTATTAGACTATGACGGATAAGGAGTGTATATTATGTCAGAACAAGAAGTATTATACGATATTACCATTATCGGAGGAGGTCCAGTGGGGCTTTTTGCCGCTTTTTATGCAGGTCTTCGTGGAATGAAGGTCAAGATTATTGAGAGCTTGTCAGAATTAGGTGGGCAACCTGCTATTCTTTATCCTGAAAAAATGATGTATGATGTACCAGGCTTTCCAGCTGTTACGGCTCAAGAGCTTGTTGAGCGCTTGATTGAGCAGTTAGAGCGTTTTAAAGACCGTACGGAGATTTGCCTAAAAGAAGAGGTGTTAACATTTGGAAAAAATGACGACAGTTTTACCATTACGACGACTAAAGGCACTCACCTCTCAAGGGCGATTATTATCGCTTGCGGTAATGGTGCTTTTTTACCTCGTAAGCTAGGCTTGGTTGATGAGGAGCTTTATGCGGATAATAACCTGTTTTACAATGTGCATCAGCTAGAGCCTTTTAGAGACAAGCGTGTGGTTATCTGTGGAGGCGGAGATTCTGCCATTGATTGGGCAAATCATCTTGATGGTATTGCCAAGTCAGTCACTTTAGTCCATCGCAGAGAAGCCTTTAGGGCTCATGAGCATAGCGTGGAGATGTTAAAAGCGTCGCAAGTCGAGATATTAACGCCATATATTCCTTTAGAGTTGAGAGGTGATGGTGAGTTTGTCAGCCAATTAGTGGTGCAAAAAGTCAAATCCGACGACACTATTGTGCTAGATGTTGATGCGCTTATCGTTAGTTTTGGTTTTTCGACATCCAATAAAAACCTCAAGCAATGGCATCTTGATCACAAGCGGACAAGCATACATGTCAATGCTTTGATGCAAACTAGCCAAGAAGGTGTGTATGCTATTGGTGATGCGGCCAGTTACGAGGGTAAGGTAGAGTTGATTGCGACAGGATTTGGAGAGGCGCCTATAGCTGTCAATCAAGCTATCAGCCATATTTATCCTGAGAGGGACAACCGTTTGGTTCACTCGACATCCTTATTTAAAGATTAAGATAAAGTAGTGTCGTACTACTTTTCTTTTTGAGGTATTTGAAAGTTTTTGGGAGATTTTGCTTGACAATAGTAAAATTTAGGGTATAATAGTTTGTGTAATCGTTTGCAAGGGAGGTGTCGTCTATCTTAAAATCAAAGCGTAAGCAGTTGATTATGGCGTCTTTAGAGCGTGATGATTATGTCACTTTAGACTTTTTAACAACTCAAACAGAGACCTCTGAATCGACTATTAGACGTGATTTAGATGAGTTGGAAGCACAAGGTTTGTTGACGCGCGTCCACGGTGGTGCTGAGCGTAGGCATTATTTGAGAGAGGAATTAAGCAATCAGCAAAAATCTGTCAAAAATGCGCACGACAAAGCCTTGATTGCTAAAAGAGCTGCTCAGTTGATAGAAGAGCATGATGTTGTCTTTATAGATTCAGGGACGACGACGGAATTTCTGATTGATCAGATTATGCCTAAGGATATCACAGTGGTGACCAACTCGATTCACCATGCTGCAAGATTGGTTGATAAGGGGGTAAAAACCATTATCATAGGAGGTATGGTCAAAATTGCCACAGATGCTAGTATCGGTCAGATGGCAATAGAGCAGATAAGTCGTCTCAATCTGGACAAAGCTTTTATCGGTATGAACGGTGTGGATGATGCCTTTTTAACGACACCAGATTTGGATGAGGCTGCGATTAAGCGAACCATTATGGCTAATAGTCAGCAGACTTTTATTTTGGCTGATGCATCTAAATTGGGTCAAAAAGCCTTTATCAAGGTAGATACTATTGATAAAGCAAGCCTTATTACAAGTAAGTGCGACCTTTCCTTGTTGCAAACAATAAAGAAAAAAATGAAGGTGATTGAAGTATGATTTATACGGTAACGCTAAATCCCTCAATTGACTTTATCGTTCGTCTGGACGCCCTAGAGTTAGGGAGTGTCAATCGAATGACCAGCGATGACAAGTACGCTGGTGGTAAAGGGATAAATGTTAGTCGTGTCTTAAAGCGTTTAGACATTGATAATAGCGCCACAGGCTTTATCGGTGGTTTTACAGGCCGTTTTGTAAGAGACGGCTTGGTGTCTGAAGGTATTACAACAGAGTTTGTGGAAGTGGACCAAGACACACGCATCAATGTAAAAATTAAAGCTGATACAGAGACTGAAATCAACGGTGCAGGTCCTGTGATTAGTGAGGAGCAACTCGATGCGTTAAAAGACGTGCTGAAAAGACTCTCTAGTCAGGATGTGGTTGTGTTTGCAGGGTCTGCGCCAGCAAGTCTAGGCAATCAAGTCTATAAGAGTTTGATTTCGCTTGTTAAAGAGACAGGAGCACAAGTCGTTTGTGATTTTGAAGGGCAGACACTACTTGATGCGCTTGATTATCAGCCTTTGTTAGTTAAGCCTAATAATCATGAGTTATCAGCTATTTTTGGTGTTACGCTCTCTAGCATAGCTGATATTGAGCGCTATGCCAGAGAGTTGCTCAATAAAGGAGCACAGCATGTGATTATTTCCATGGCTGGTGATGGTGCACTTCTAGTGACTAAAGAGGGTGCTTATTTTGCTAAGCCTGTCAAAGGGCAAGTGAAAAATTCTGTTGGGGCTGGTGATTCGATGGTGGCTGGCTTTACTGGTAAATATGTTACAACAGGAGACATCCTTGAGGCATTTAAATGGGGAGTGGCTTGCGGAACTGCGACTACTTTCTCAGATGATTTAGCTACTAGAGCGTTTATTGAAACTATTTATGAAAAAGTGGAGGTTGAAAAACTATGAAAATTCAAGACTTACTTCGTAAAGAAGTCATGATTATGGACTTGAGTGCCAGAACCAAAGAAGCTGTTATTGATGAGATGATTACAAAGCTTGTCGATAAAGGTATCGTTAATGATTTTGATACCTTTAAAACAGGTATCATGAATCGTGAGGCGCAGACATCAACAGGTCTAGGTGACGGCATTGCGATGCCCCACAGCAAAAATAAGGCGGTGACAAAACCGACTGTCTTATTTGCCAAATCTAGTCAAGGCGTTGATTATGAGGCTCTTGATGGGCAACCTGTCTATCTCTTCTTTATGATTGCGGCACCAGATGGTGCTAATGACACACACTTAGCTGCTTTGGCAGAATTATCCAAATACCTATTGAAACCAGGTTTTGCTGATAAGTTGAAAACAGCTACAACTCCAGATCAAGTGATTGCGACATTTGACCAAGCTGAAGATGATACCAAGGCAGCTGCTGAAAAAGAAGAAGCTAACAGCAAACCAGCACAAGGTCAAGACTTTATCGTAGCTGTTACCGCTTGTACAACAGGAATTGCCCACACCTACATGGCTGAAGAAGCGTTGAAAAAACAAGCTGAAGAGATGGGTGTAGCTATCAAAGTCGAAACTAATGGTGCTTCTGGTGTTGGCAATAAATTGACAGCAGATGATATCAAACGTGCTAAAGGGGTTATTATTGCAGCTGATAAGGCTGTCGATATGCCACGTTTTGATGGTAAACCATTGATTTCACGCCCAGTAGCTGACGGTATCAAAAAATCAGAAGAATTGATTACGACTGTCTTAGATGGCAAGGCCAGTGTCTATCATGCTGCAAACGCTAGTCAAGCCAGCACAGACTCTGCTGAGAAGCTAAGTCTTGGCGGTGCCTTTTATAAGCACTTGATGAGTGGTGTCTCTCAAATGTTACCATTTGTCATTGGTGGTGGGATTATGATTGCCCTAGCATTCTTGCTGGATAATCTGTTAGGTGTGCCACGTGACCAACTTGCTAATCTAGGTAGTTACCATGAAATTTCAGCTCTTTTCAAGAGCATTGGTGGTTTAGCCTTTAACTTTATGTTGCCAGTACTAGCAGGCTACATTGCTTATTCTATTGCTGAAAAGCCAGGTCTTGTAGCTGGTTTTGTAGCAGGTGCTATCGCCTCTAACGGTTTAGCTTGGGGCAAGGTACCTTACGCTTTAGGTGGTGAAGAAACACTTGCCTTAGCAGGTGTTCCATCAGGTTTCCTTGGCGCTTTAGTAGGTGGTTTTCTTGCTGGTGGTGTGATTTTAGCACTTAAGAAAGTCTTAGCAGGTCTTCCTCGCTCTCTTGAAGGAATCAAATCTATCCTACTTTACCCACTTCTTGGTGTCCTTGTGACAGGCTTCTTGATGCTGTTTGTCAATATCCCAATGGCAGCTATCAATACAGGTCTTAACAATTTCCTTGAGAGTCTCTCTGGTAGCTCAGCTATTTTAATGGGACTTATTCTTGGTGGTATGATGGCTATTGATATGGGTGGTCCATTTAACAAGGCAGCTTATGTCTTTGGTACAGGAACACTGGCTGCTAGTGTGACAGACGGTGGTTCTGTGGTCATGGCAGCAGTCATGGCTGGTGGTATGGTACCTCCACTTGCTATCTTTGTAGCAACACTTTTATTTAAAGATAAATTCACTGAAGAAGAACGCAATTCAGGCTTGACCAATATTATCATGGGACTATCCTTTATTACAGAAGGTGCGATTCCATTTGCAGCAGCTGACCCAGCACGTGCTATTCCAAGTTTTGTAGCAGGTTCTGCCTTGACAGGTGCTTTAGTTGGCTGGGCTGGTATCAAATTGATGGCACCACACGGTGGTATCTTTGTTATCGCTTTGACAAGTAATGCTCTCTTATATCTTCTCTTTGTCTTGATTGGAGCAGTGGTTTCAGGTATCCTATTTGGTGCCCTTCGTAAACCAGCTAAAGATTACTAATAAGAACAGAAACTGAGCTTGGCTCAGTTTCTTTTTTTGAGTGTTAATATAGTTTAAAACTATACCTAGTTCTTTATCTATAGCTTGAAACTATACCAAAGCATAAAAAGATACAATGCGTAAACCTATTGATTTCATCACGTTCTATGTGTAAAATATAAACCATAACAAAAAAGTAATGTTATAGTTTTAAGCAATGTCAGATATGGGAGGTAGTTATGGTAGCAGTTTCAAGTTTAGGGTATCCACGTTTGGGAGAAAATCGTGAATGGAAACAATTGATTGAACAGTATTGGGCAGGAAAGATTAGCCAAGAGGAGCTAGAGGACGGAGCACGTGCTCTTCGATTAGCGTTTTTGAAAAAACAAGCAGAGGCTGGTTTGGATTTGATTCCTGTGGGTGATTTTTCACTGTATGATCATATTTTAGACTTATCTGTACAGTTTGGGATTATTCCAAAGCGCTTTGACAAGGAAGAAGATGATTTAGACCGTTATTTTGCTTTGGCTCGTGGGACAAAGGACAGTGTTGCCTCTAGCATGAAAAAATGGTTTAACACAAACTATCACTATATTGTTCCCGAGTGGAGCAAGCAACGTCCTCAATTGACCAATCACCGCTTGTTGGATTTGTATCTTGAAGCTAGAGAGGTTGTAGGTGATAAGGCAAAACCAGTCATTACAGGTCCTATCACTTATGTTGCTCTCTCCTCAGGCGTGACGGACTTTACAGCAGCCGTTAAAAGCCTTCTACCACTTTATAAGCAGATTTTTACAGAATTATTAGAAGCAGGGGCGACTTATATTCAAGTAGATGAGCCAATCTTTGTGACTGATGAAGGGGCGGCTTATCTTGAGGCAGCTAAGGCAGTTTATGCGTATTTTGCCAAGCAAGTCCCAAAAGCTAAATTGATTTTCCAGACTTATTTTGAAGCCTTGATTGATGCTAGAGCCTTAGCGGAATTGCCAGTAGCCGCTTTTGGATTGGATTTTGTGCATGGTTTAGATGAAAATCTAGCAGCGGTAGAAGAAGGTTTGTTTAGCGACAAGGAGCTCTTTGCAGGGGTTATTGATGGACGTAATGTCTGGTCAGCTGATTTTACAGCAGTATCTGAACTTGTAGCTAGTTTAGCGACTCACACTAAAAAGCTTGTTCTTCAACCATCTTGCTCACTCTTACATGTACCTGTAACAACTAAATACGAGGATAAGTTGGAATCAGTGTTGAAAAATGGTCTTGCATTTGCTGATGAAAAATTGAAGGAAATCAAACTGCTAGCGGAACACTTAGAAGGTATTCATACCCCTCAATATACTGAGCATATTGCGCATTTTGAGGCTTTGCAAGCAGCAGATTTTCGTCATGTTGATTTAGAAGATTTAGCTACGGTTAAAAGGGAGCGTCAATCAGACTATGCGACTCGTCAAAAACTGCAAGCAGAACGCCTACAATTACCGTTGCTGCCGACGACAACCATCGGTTCTTTCCCACAATCACCAGAAGTGCGTCGGACACGTTTGGCTTGGAAACGAGGGGATATTACTGATAAAGAATACCGTGAGTTTATCCGTGCGGAAATTGCTCGCTGGGTAAGGATTCAAGAAGACCTAGATATTGATGTCTTGGTACATGGTGAATTTGAGCGTGTTGATATGGTTGAGTTCTTTGGGCAACAACTAGCAGGCTTTACGACAACACAATTTGGTTGGGTGCAATCTTATGGCTCTCGCGCGGTAAAACCTCCGATTATCTACGGTGATGTCAAGCATATAGCACCATTGACAGTTGAGGAGACAGTCTATACTCAAAGTTTGACAGATCGACCTGTCAAAGGGATGCTTACAGGTCCTATCACAATTACCAATTGGTCGTTTGAGCGTACGGATATTGCGCGTAGCGAGCTATTCAATCAAATTGGTCTAGCTATCAAGGATGAAATCAAGTTGTTAGAAGATGCGGGTATTGCCATTATTCAGGTGGATGAGGCAGCGCTTCGTGAGGGACTTCCACTTCGTAAAGCTAAACAAAAAGCTTACCTAGAAGATGCGGTGGAGGCTTTCCATATTGCGACGTCTTCGGTCAAAGATGAGACACAAATTCATACCCATATGTGTTATTCTAAGTTTGATGAAATCATTGAGGCGATTCGTGACTTGGATGCCGATGTTATCTCTATTGAGACAAGTCGTAGTCATGGTGATATTATTGAGTCCTTTGAGACGACGGTCTATCCGCTAGGTATTGGTCTTGGTGTTTATGATATCCATTCCCCACGGGTCCCTACAAAAGAGGAGATTGTCGCTAATATCGAGCGTTCTTTACAACAGTTATCGCCTAAACAATTTTGGGTCAATCCTGACTGTGGTCTTAAAACCCGCCGTGAGCCTGAGACCAAAGCAGCGCTTGAAACTCTAGTGGAAGCAACCAAGGCGGTCCGCCAAAGACTCGGTTATCAGTAAATGAAATCATATGGAAGAAAATGCTTGTGACGTGCAAGCATTTTTCCACACAAAAGGAGATAGATTATGTCAAGACCTCCCTTATTAGAAGCATTATCCTCGTCTATTTTGGTGGCTGACGGAGCGATGGGGACGCTACTTTATGCTAATGGATTAGATACTTGCCACGAATACTATAATCTCAGTCACCCTGAAGAGATAAGAGCCATTCATGATAGCTATATCAAGGCAGGAGCTGATATTATTCAGACAAATACGTATGGTGCTCAGCGTCATCGTCTAAAGTCTTATGACTATGATGACAAGGTGAAAGAGATTAACCAAGCTGCAGCTTATCTAGCAAGACAAGCTGCAGGTGAGGATATCTATGTATTGGGGACGATAGGTGCCTCAAGAGGTTTAAAACAGTGTGATTTACCGCTTGATGAGATTATCAAAGAAACAGTAGAGCAAGCTCGTTATTTGCTTGAGACAGAGCAGCTAGATGGCTTACTTTTAGAGACCTATTATGACATGGAGGAGTTGACCACAGTCCTAGAGGTGCTTCGTCCAATGACTGACTTGCCTATCATCACAAATGTTACCTTGCACGAAGCAGGTATCACTGAAAATGGGCGCCCCTTGCTAGAGGCTTTTAGCCAGCTGGTGATGTTGGGAGCTGATGTTGTCGGCTTAAATTGTCATCTTGGTCCTTATCATATGATCCAATCGCTCAAGCAGATTCCCTTATTTGCCCAGTCTTATTTAGCCGCTTACCCTAATGCGAGTCTGCTATCTTATGAAGCAGATGGCAGTAGTGGGCGTTATCAATTTAGTCAAAATGCAGCCTACTTTGGCGAGAGTGCACAATACCTTGTGGCAGAAGGTGTGCGTTTAATAGGAGGCTGCTGTGGGACAACGCCAGAGCATATTAAGCGTATTAAGCGAGCCGTATCTCATTTACAGCCTGTTACCAAAAAAACAGTCACCCCACTTGTAGATGAGGAGATCCTGATAAAGGCGTCTCAAAAGACGGAAACCTTGGTAGATAAAGTGGCAAAAGAGGTGACTATTATTGCAGAGCTTGATCCTCCAAAGACTCTTGATATTGAAAGCTTTAAAGAAGGTATTCAAGCGCTAGATAAAAAAGGGATTGCAGCGATTACTTTGGCGGATAATTCTTTAGCACGTACTAGGATTTGCAATTTAAGCTTGGCAGCTCTTTTAAAAGAGACAACGCAGACACCTTTTTTACTCCACATGGCCTGTCGTGACCACAATATGATTGGTTTACAATCACGTCTCATGGGTATGGATGTCCTTGGTTTTGATCATCTACTAGCGATTACAGGAGATCCTTCTAAGATGGGTGATTTCCCTGGGGCGACTAGTGTCTATGACGTAACTAGCTTTAAGTTATTGAAGTTGATTAAAGATTTGAATCAAGGGAGAGGCTATAGTGGAGCTAGCCTTAAGAAAGCCACCCATTTTACAGTGGCAGCTGCTTTTAACCCTAATGTTCCCAATCTTGCGAGAACAGGACGCTTGATTGCTAAAAAAAGGGAAGCTGGAGCAGATTATTTCATCACACAACCTATTTTTGAAACCAGTGTTATTGATGATTTAGCAGCCTTAACTAAAGACTGTCCGACACCATTTTTTATCGGTATCATGCCGATTACAAGTTATAACAATGCTGTCTTTTTACACAATGAAGTTCCAGGTATTTCCTTGTCGAATGATTTTTTAGACAGATTAGCCGCTGTCAAAGAGGATAAAAAAGCTTGTCAAGAGTTGGCGTTGTCAGAGAGTAAGGCACTTATTGATAAGGCTTTGGAGCATTTTAAGGGCATTTATCTGGTGACGCCGTTTATGCGCTATGATTTAACGCTTGAGTTGATTGATTATATTCAAGAAAAAACAGCTTAAAGAAAAAACGACTGACGCATGCGTCAGTCGTTTTATGGGTTATTTGTGATTGTTAGAGCTGGTGAACTTTGTTATAATAGACGTAATAAAAATGAGGTAGTCATCAATGGAATTAGTGTACACAGATATGAGTCATGATATGACCGAGATTTTAGTTAAGAAAGCAAGTAAAGCTGCTGATATGGGGAAGCGGGTTTTTTATATTGCCCCCAACTCTCTGTCTTTTGAAAAAGAGAGAGCCGTGCTTGAATTGTTGGAAAAGAAAGCTTCCTTTACCATTACCATTACTCGCTTTGAGCAGATGGCAAGATACTTTTTACTTAACAAGCCTAGCCAAGAAAAAAGCCTCAATGATGCTGGTTTGGCAATGCTTTTTTATCGTGCCCTTAGCCAATTGGATGATAATAGTTTACCCTTATTGGCTCGCTTAAAAAAAGATCCTAACTTTATCAAACAGTTGGTTGATCTCTATAAAGAATTGCAGGCTGCTAATCTAACGATTTTGGATTTAGACAAGATACCTTCGACTGAAAAATATCAGGCTTTGAAGACCATTTTTTTAGCCTTCAATGACTTATTGAGACAAGGCCATTATGACAACCAAACAAAGCTTTCTTTTTTCCGTGACGAGCTAGCCTCTAGTACTTTGGATAAGACGCTCAGTGATACGGTGGTAGTGATTGATGGTTTTACTCGCTTTTCAGCCGAAGAAGAAGAGCTAGTTGGTTTATTAGAAAGCAAATGCCATCAAGTTGTCATAGGGACGTATATCAGCCCAAAAGCGCAGCGTGCAACCTTTTTGACAGGTAATGTCTATCAAGCTAGTCTTGATTTTATGAGAGATTTAGCGCAGCGATTTGAGGTAAAACCTGTCTATGAGACGTCAAGTTGGCAAGGCTTAGAAGCGTTTAGGGAACTATCCCAATTATTTGAGGCAAACCATGACTTTACAGCTTCTGGTGAGCAACTAAGCCAAGAGAGTAAGGCTCACGTAGCTATTTGGCAGGCTAGCAATCAAAAAGAGGAGATTGAGTGGGTCGCTAGAGCTATTCGACAGCAACTTTTTGAAGGTAAGCGTTATAAGGATATACTGGTACTCCTTGGTGATGTCGATGCTTATAGTCTGCAAATAAAGCAGATTTTTGAACAATATGATATCCCCCACTATATCGCTAAAGCTGAGAGTATGAGTACTCATCCCTTGGTCAATCTGATTTCGAGTTTAGAGCGCTTAAAACGTTATCATTTTCGTGGTGAAGATGTGATTAACCTTGTCACATCGGGTCTCTATACAAGGGTTAGCCAAGCAGATTTGGATTACTTTACCCATTATATCAGCTATGCGGACCTTAAAGGGCGTAAGGCTTTTTTTAGTGACTTTACCTTATCTGATCAAGGAAAATATCACCTAGAGCGTCTAAATGCGATTCGTAAATGCTTGATGGAACCACTTGAGCAGCTGATGAAAGCTCGTAAGCAATCAGGTGCAGGATTGCTTAAAAAACTGATTCATTTTTGTGAGGCTATTGATCTACCTTACAATATGTCCCGTCTTGTCAAAGATGCCTCCTCTAGCGAACAAGAAAAAGAAGAGCAGGTTTGGAAGACCTTTATGGACTTGTTGACACAATTTCAAACGATTTTTGACAAGGAGAAGTTAGCCTTAGAAGAGTGTTTATCGTTGTTGAGTGCAGCGTTATTACAGGCTGATTATCGAACGGTTCCTGCGACTGTTGATGTGGTAACGATTCGCTCTTATGACTTAGTAGAGCCACACACCAAGCCCTATGTCTTTGCTTTAGGAATGATACAATCCAATTTTCCTAAGCTAGCTAAAAATAGGTCGCTCATCTCAGATGAGGAGCGTCAGCTAATCAATGACAGTGTAGCAGCTGGTCGGTTAGATATTGTCTATAAAGAAGCAAGTAAGAAAAGTCATTTCACTGCTTTGTCTCTTTTTAATGCAGCTACAGAGAGTCTCGTCTTGACACTACCTAGCTTACTTAATGAAACTGCGGATATGATGTCTCCTTATCTTAGTGAGCTAAAAGCTATGGGAGTGCCTTTTGAGCATAAGCAGTTGCAAAAAGAGCGTATAGATGCGACTAATATTGCTAGCTACAAAGCTTTGTTATCACGTTTAGTGGATTTTGCTAACGACAGTTTAGCGCTTAGACAAGAAATGACGAAAAGTCAAAAGCAATTTTGGTCTGTCTTAGTGCGCTACCTTCGTCGTAAAATGGCTAAAGAAGGTATTGAAATGCCTTTATTATACGAGAGCGTGGAGACCACACCTGTATCAAAAGAAGCTATTGAGGCACGCTTTGCGCTAGATGAAGCCCTACGGTTATCCTCAAGTGCACTTACTACTTTTTATAATAATCAATACAAGTATTTTTTACAATATGTGCTAAATCTTCAAGAAGAGTCTAGTGTTCATCCTGATGCGAGACATCACGGTACTTACTTGCACCGTGTTTTTGAGTTGGTGATGAGAGATGATGCGGATAGTCATATAGATACTAAGATAGAAAAAGCGATTAAGACGGTTAATCAAGAAGCTAATTTCAAAGCACAGTATGCTATGGATGAAGAAGGACGCTATTCACTTAGTGTTTTAGAAGATATTGCGCGTGCGACGGCTAGTTTGTTTAAACGCCATACCAATCAGGTCACCCAAGATGAGGAGGAGCGCTTTAGCTGGCAGGTCAATGAGGACATCATCGTCAATGGGATTATTGACCGTGTGGATAGACTTGCTGATGGTAGTTTGGGGGTTATTGATTATAAATCAAGTGAGCAGAAGTTTGATATTGGTCTTTTTTACAATGGGCTTAACTCGCAACTAGTGACCTATCTAGCTGCTTTAAAAGAGAGCTATGACCTTGATATTGAGCAGATGTTTGGGGCTATGTACCTTCATATGCAGGAGCCTAAACTAAAACTGAAAGATGTCATCTCGTTAGAGGAATTACAGGCCAAAGTACATCGTCAGCTTCGTTATACAGGGCTGTTTCTTGAAGATGAGAAAGCTTACCTGGCTGATGGCAACTTTGCTATCAGTCGCTCGACTAAGCTATATAGCAAGGATGAGATTGCTGTATTACTGGCATATAATAAACAACTTTATCAATATGCTAACAAGGCGATTAGAAGTGGTTATTTTGATATCAATCCCTACACCATAGATGATAGGAGTGTCAAAGGTGACCAGCTGAAAGCTATTACAGGTTTTGAAGCAGATCGTCATATGCGATACGCTAGATCCTTTATGCGTTTTCCAAAAGGAAAAGTAGAGGATTATCTTGACACTATGAAAGTAGAACTAGAGGAGGAAGATGATGCGCTTTGAGCCTTTTTTAAGCCCAGAAACTATCGTGCAATTACAAGAAAGAGAAGCCAAATCTGATAAAGAGCAAAAACGAACACCAGAGCAGATTGAGGCTATCTATACCAATGGTAATAATGTCCTAGTATCAGCTTCGGCAGGGTCTGGTAAGACCTTTGTAATGGTCGAGCGTATCATGGACCAATTAACACGTGGCGTCGGTATTGATGAGCTGTTCATCTCCACCTTTACCGTCAAAGCAGCAAGTGAGTTAAAAGAGCGTTTAGAAACTAAGCTAAGAGAAAAAATCAATACAGAAACAAACACTGAATTGAAGGCATTTCTCACTCAACAACTCGCAAATGTCCAATTGGCAGATATCGGGACTATGGATGCCTTTACCCAAAAATTGCTGAGCCAATACGGTTATACGCTAGGCATTTCACCACAATTTCGCATTTTACAAGATGATAATGAGCAACTACTGATTAAAAATGACGTCTTTGCAGATTTATTTGCAGACTATATGCAAGGTAAAGACGCTGATTTATTTATGCGTTTGGTCAAAAATGTTTCAGGCAATGCCAAAAGTAGTCAGGTTTTTCGTCAAGAGGTTTATAAGATTTATACCTTCAGCCAAGCCACAGATAATCCCCAATATTGGCTAGACGAGATTTTTTTAAAGGGGGCAAAGACCTACACAGACCTTGCAAGTTTAGGTCATCAGGTAGTTGATGAGATTATCAAGGAGATGCAAGATACTGCAGATAAACTAGAAGATATCACCAATCTAGAAGGCTATCGTCAACAAACAGCGAAAGGTAAGATTTCAGCAACTTATCAAAAACACCTTAATATAATAGCATCTTTGAGAGAGTGGGCGCTTCATTTTGATAGCTTATATGGACTGTCAGGTCTGGGACGATTGGCAAAAGATAGTCTAGCGCTTCTTCCTAAGTCACTGTCAGTTGCTGGGAAAAAATACGATATCTTTACGCCACTTCGACAACTCATGTCTCAGTATGTACATATCGATATCATTATCGCCTCTCAACAAGAAGCGCTCCCTATGCTTGAACTTCTACAAGCCTTTGTACGTGATTTTTCTGAGCAGTATCTACAAGCTAAAATGCAGGAATCAGCCTTTGAATTCTCAGACATCAGTCATTTGGCGATTCGTATTTTAGAAGAAAACGAGGCGATTCGTAAGCACTATCAAGAGCGCTATCACGAGGTGATGGTCGATGAGTACCAAGATAACAACCATACGCAAGAACGTTTGCTAGAGTTATTGTCTAATGGTCACAATCGCTTTATGGTGGGTGATATCAAGCAGTCGATTTACCGTTTTCGTCAGGCTGACCCTCAGATTTTTAATCATAAATTTAAAGATTTTCAAAAGCATCCAGAGCATGGTTCACTGATTATTTTAAAAGAAAATTTCCGTAGCCAATCAGAAGTTGTTGATAGCACCAATGACGTTTTTAAGCATTTAATGGACGAGGAAGTAGGCGAAATTCTCTACGATGATAGCCATGCCTTGAAGGTAGGAAGTGAAGGCCAAGCGATAGCTAAGCCTCACAATCAAACGCAGATACTCTTGTTTGATGAAGAGAGTATTGAAGAGGATTTTGATTTTGCCGACATACGTTTGGTGGCTAAGGAGATTATTCGTCTTCATCAGAAAGAGCAGGTGGCTTTTGAGGATATGGCTCTCCTCGTTTCGACACGAACACATAATAACGCTATCATAAAGACCTTAGAGTCTTATGGTATTCCTGTTCTTAGTGATAGTGGTGAGAAGCATTATCTTGAGTCTCTTGAGGTTATGGTCATGCTAGATACCCTACGAGCTATTCAAAATCCGTTAAATGACTACGCATTGGTAGCTCTCTTGCGTTCCCCCATGTTTGCCTTTAACGAAGATGATTTGACACGTCTATCTTTACAAAGCCCTGCTCATTTTAAAAAGCAGTTTTTTGAAAAGATACAGTTGGCTCATTCAGCTCAAGGAGACAAACAAGAGCTGATCACAGACGCTCTAGCTCAAAAAGTAGCCTTATTTTTAGAGATATTTACAGCGTGGCGGACTTTTTCAAAGACACATTTATTGTATGACTTGATTTGGAAGATTTATCAAGATCGCTTTTACTATGATTATGTGGGTAATCTCCCCAACAGTCAGCAACGTCAAGCCAATCTGTATGCCCTAGCCTTACGGGCAAATCAGTATGAGCGCTCAGGATTTAAAGGTCTATCCCGCTTTATCACGATGATTGACAAGGTTATCAGCAATGACAAGGACTTGATGGAAGTCGAGATGAATGTGTCTAAAGATGCTGTCAATCTGATGACTATCCATAATAGTAAAGGTTTGGAATTCAAATATGTCTTTATCTTGAGTATTCATAAAGAGTTCAATACAGATGATGTGAAAAGCCCTATGTTGCTAAGTCGAGATCTAGGGATTGGTATCAAGTATTTGGTAGATTTAAAAGAAGAAGTGGGCGATCCTTTCCTGCCTAAAGTTATGGCTAGCGTTGAGACCTTTGCTTATCAGATGATTGAAAAAGAGATACGCCTAGCCTTATTATCAGAGCGTATGAGACTTCTTTATGTTGCAATGACACGAGCTAAGGAGCGCCTGTATTTGGTCGGACAAGCTAACTCTAGAACTTGGTCAGATAAGTATAGCGGTGTATCCGAAGCCAACCATCTACCTGTTTCTGATAGAAAACGATACCGTCGCATTCAGGATTGGTTACTAGCTATCTATACTACCTATCAAAAATCTAATCTCGCTTTTAGTCTTGATTTTGTCAGTGAGCGTGATTTGACAGATGAGTGTATCGGAAGTATCACACAAGAGCTTCCTTTTGATGTCGATGATCAAGCAGAAAACCGTCAGACCGACGAAATTCGTCAAGCGATAGCATCCCTAGAAGCTGTTGAGACGCTCAATCAAAGCTATCAGGCAGCCATTGACCTCCCTAGCGTCCGCACGCCAAGTCAGGTCAAAAAATTGTACGAACCTATAAGTGATATTGAAGGTGTCGATATTTTAGAGAAGCGAGAGAGTCTTGCGAGTTTTGACTTTAAAGCATTAGACCAGCAGAAAAAGGTTGACGCTGCTTTGGTCGGAAGTACTGTGCATCAGCTAATGCAGGCTCTTGATATGACACGACCGCTTACTCAGTCTACTCTTAGGCTAACGCTTAATCAACTGGATATTGATGACAAGCTAAAGAAGCAGATTCATCTTGATAAGATAGAAGCTTTCTTTAAAGACACGGCGCTTGGTCAGTTGATTCAAACAGAGCATAAGCATCTTTATCGTGAAGCTCCATTTGCTATGTTAAAGAAAGATAAAAATAGTGGGGAATCCTTTGTTGTACGTGGGATTGTTGATGGTTATTTGTTATTTGACGATAGGATTGTTCTCTTTGACTATAAGACTGATAAATTCACCGATGCAGGCAAGATTAAAGAGCGATATGCCTCTCAAATGCAACTTTATGCGGAGGCGTTAAGCCAATCTTATGGCATCTCTCATGTTGAAAAGTATTTGGTGTTACTAGGCGGACAAGAACTACACGTGGTTACTTTGGACTAATGATTAAAAAGACCGTTGAGAAAACTGAACTGCACCCCAAAAGTTAGACATAAAATCTAACAATTGGGGTGCTTTTCTT
>NZ_JBLBUC010000015.1:0-40526 GCF_047290665.1 Streptococcus lishijunsis
CAGAACTCAATCCTTCAGCTAAATATATAGTGTCCAACTTTTGGGGGGCAGTACAAACTCAACGGTTCTTTTTTAGTCTTTGACGAAAGTATTGATTTCGTCTTCGATGTTTGCAATTTTAGCTTCAGCATCTTCTAAGCTTGTACCGGCAGTTGCGACATAGAACTTGATTTTTGGCTCAGTTCCAGATGGACGTACGGCAAACCATGAATCATCAGCTAGGGTGTATTTGAGGACATTGCTTGGAGGTGTTGTCAAAGATGTCACACTGCCATCGTTTTTAGTAGCAGTTTGTTGCTCAAAGTCTTCCAGGAGGACAATATCTGTTTGGTTAAATTGACTTGGTGCATTGTCACGGAATTTATCCATGATAACCTTGATTTGAGCGGCACCATCAACACCAGATAAGGTCAAGGAGATAGTCTTTTCAGCGTAGTAGCCATATTCTTTATAAATATCATCAATGCCATCAGCCAAAGTCATGCCACGAGAGCGGTAGTAAGCAGCGATTTCAGCAACAATCAAAACGGCTTGGATAGCGTCTTTATCACGCACAAATGGTTTGATGAGGTAACCAAAGCTTTCTTCAAAGCCAAACATATAGGTATGATTGTGTTTTTCTTCGAATTCTTGGATTTTTTCAGCAATAAACTTAAAGCCAGTTAGGACGTTAAACATTGTAGCGCCATAGCTTTCGGCAATTTTAGTGACTAGCTCTGTAGAAACGATAGATTTAGCAAGAGCAGCATTTTGAGGAAGTGTTCCTGCATTTTGATGAGCTTCAAGGATGTATTTAGCGATGAGAGCACCGATTTGGTTACCAGATAAGTTTTTGTAGGAACCATCAGCTTGGCGGATTTCAACGCCTAGACGGTCAGCGTCAGGGTCAGTAGCGACAAGGACATCAGCATTGACCTTGCGACCAAGCTCTTCAGCTAGAGCAAAAGCTGCTTGGCTTTCAGGGTTTGGTGATTTGACTGTTGAAAAATCAGGGTCAGGAGTTGCTTGCGCTTCAACAACCTGTACAGAGTCAAAGCCAGCATTGGCAAGCGCTCGACGAGCTAGCATTTCACCAGTTCCGTGCAGTGGGGTATAGACAATTTTCATGTCTTTACCGTATTGTTCAATCAAGTCTTTATTGATATTGACGTCTGCGACTTCTTTTAGGTACTCTGTATCGACACTATCACCGATAACTTCGATAAGACCGTCTGCTTTAGCTGTCTCTAAATCAGCCAAACTAATGGCAAAAGGATTATCAATAGCACGGATATAATCTGTCAAGGCATCAGCATCAGCTGGAGGCATTTGACCACCATCTTCGCCATATACTTTGTAGCCGTTAAATGGGGCAGGATTGTGGCTAGCTGTAATCATGATACCAGCAAAGGTGTGGAGGTAACGCACAGCAAAAGAAAGCTCAGGGGTTGGGCGAAGGCTTTCAAAGACGTATGATTTAATACCGTGTGTCGCTAAGACTTGAGCTGATTCAAAGGCAAATTCTTGAGAGAAATGACGAGAGTCGTAAGCAATAGCAACACCACGTTTTTTAGTGTCCTCACCTTTAGCTTCGATGAGCTTAGCAAGCCCTTCAGTTGCTTGACGGACAACATAGATATTGATACGGTTGGTACCTGCACCAATCAGACCACGCATACCAGCTGTACCGAACTCCAGATTGGTATAGAAAGCATCTTCCTTAGTCTTGTCATCCATAGAGACAATCTCATCACGAAGATAGCTAGGTAATTCTTGAAAATCGAGCCATTTTTGGCAGTTTTGTTCATATGACATACGTTTTACTCCTTAATCTATAACATCTACTCTCCTAAAGGCTAAAAGTCCTTAGGAACAATTATCTAACCGTTTTCATTATACCACGATTTAGCTAAAAGGGCATCTTTTTTAAGAAAAAATGTAAGAAATATGACAAAATACTTTAGAAATACTTAAACTAATAAAGTCTGAATTTTCAAATTAAATAAATAATATGATTAAAAATGTGTAGAAATAAAGATAAAATCAAACAAAAACTAGCCTTTTGACCTAAAAGGATTGACAGCAAAGCTTAAAAAAGAGTACAATAAAAGAGACTATTTTTTAATAAAATATAAAGGAGATTTATATGGCTCGTTCTAGTCGCCGTCGTAATCGTTACAATGGAAGTAGAAAAGGCGATAAAACTTCTCGATTATCAATACTTAATATAGCTCTAGCGGCAGTGTATGCTGTTTTGACAGGTTTGAGTATCTTTACCATGTACAGCTATAATTTCCTAGCCTTTCGTTACGTCAATGTAGGGCTTACTGCACTGTTGCTAGCTGTTTTTATTTTGGTCTTGATGTTAATCTTGTCAGGACGTGCGAAAAAAACAACCACAGGGCTTTTAGTAGGTTCTTCACTTCTTTCTTTAGGGCTTTTTCTTGGTTTTCGATATGCTGTTAATATCGGTGAAAATGTCAATAAAAGCACCTTTTATTCGGAAGTAGAGATGAGTGTTGTCGTCCCTAAAGACAGCAGTATTAACTCTCTTGAAGAGATTAGTAGCCTAGCTGTTCCTTTATCTAGTGACCATGATAATATCACGACTTTCTTAAATCATCTTAAAACGGATAAGCAGATTGATTTACCAAGGACAGAAGTGGATTCTTATCAAAAAGCTTACAGTGATATGATGGACGGCAGTGTACAAGCCATGGTCCTAAATAGTGCTTACTCTAGTTTGTTGGAACTTCAAGATGAAGGATTTAGCTCCAACCTAAAGACGCTTTATTCTTATAAGATTAAAAAAGAGACTGGCACTAGTACACAAGAGGCGGCTGGAGATAGCTTTAACATTTATATTTCAGGTATTGATACCTATGGGTCTATTAGCACAGTATCACGCTCTGATGTCAATATCATCATGACGGTCAATCTCAAGACACACAAGATTTTATTGACCACGACTCCACGTGATAGCTATGTACAGATTCCAGACGGGGGTAATAATCAGTATGACAAGTTGACTCATGCGGGTATTTATGGTGTTGATACCTCACGAAAAACATTAGAAAACTTATACGGTATTAGCATTCCATACTATGTGCGATTGAATTTCACCTCTTTCTTACAGCTGATTGATGAGCTAGGTGGTATTGAAGTGTACAACGATCAAGCTTTCACCTCTTACCATGACCACTATACCTTTGAGGCAGGAAATATCCAGCTTGATTCCAAACAAGCGTTGGAATTTGTCCGTGAACGCTATTCATTAGAAGGTGGCGATAATGATCGTGGTAAAAATCAAGAAAAAGTTATCGCTGCTATTATCAATAAGTTAGCTCAACCATCATCACTGACTAAAATTTCTGGTATCGTAGATGATTTGCAAACGTCTATTCAAACCAATATGCCGTTATCAGAAGTGATGGCTATTGCTAATACACAGCTATCTTCTGGCGGAAAATTTACTGTCACCTCTCAATCTGTGACAGGAGTCGGCTCAACAGGTGAGCTCAGCTCTTATGCGATGCCAACAGCAAGCCTTTATATGATGCAACTAAATCAAGACAGCATTGACCAAGCTAAAGCAGCGATTGAAACAGTCTTAAATGGGAATTAAGGAGTAACAATTATGATTGATATCCATTCTCACATCGTATTTGATGTAGATGATGGTCCAAAAACTTTGGAAGAAAGTTTAGCTCTTATTGGTGAGAGTTATCGTCAGGGTGTTAGAACCTTGATTTCAACGTCTCATCGTCGCAAGGGAATGTTTGAAACCCCTGAGCAAACCATTTACGAGCATTTTCAGATTGTCAAAGAAGAAGCAGAAGAACAGTACGAAGGTTTGACAGTTCTATATGGTGGTGAGCTGTTTTACACTGAAGATTTACGTCAAAAATTGGAAGCTAAAAAAGTCCCAACTTTAAATGGGACACGCTATGCTTTGATTGAGTTTAGTATGCTAACACCATGGCGAGACATTCATCAAGCCGTCACAAAAGTATTGATGTTAGGTGTGACGCCAGTTATTGCACATATTGAGCGCTACAATGCTTTGGAATTTAAAGCTGAGCGTGTCCGTGAGTTGATAGATATGGGTTGCTATACACAGATAAATAGTAACCATGTCTTAAAACCAAAGTTGTTTGGTGATAAGGAAAAAATCTTTAAAAAGAGAGCACGCTATTTCTTAAAAGAAGATTTGGTTCACTGTGTAGCTAGTGACATGCACAATCTCGATAAGAGGCCACCCTTTATGAAGCAAGCTTTTGAAGAGATTTTTAAAGAATATGGAAGACACCGTGCCCACGATTTATTTGAGGGCAATCTTGAAAAACTAATCAATAATAATATCCTATAGGAGAAGGTATGAACTCTAACGAATCTTTCAATGTTGAAATTGATGTCCTTATGCTGTTGAAGAGAATTTGGTATAAAAAATTTCTCATCTTGTTTGTCTCACTGCTACTTGCTGTTGCTGCCTTTTTTGCTAGCACCTTTTTGTTGAGTAAAGAATATACCTCAACTACACGTATCTATGTTGTGAGTCGCACAAATGATAATATCACTAACCAAGACCTCCAAGCAGGTAGCTACTTGGTTAATGACTACAAAGAGATTATCACCTCAGCTGATGTGATGAACCAAGTCATTGAAAAAGATAATTTATCTATCACAGCAGGCGAGCTATCATCAAAAGTTTCAGTATCTATTCCAGCAGATACACGTGTGATTTCGATCTCAGTAGAAGACAGTAATCCAAATGAATCGGCACGCTTAGCAGATGATATCCGTGAAGCGGCTACTGAAAAAATCAAAGAGGTTACTAAAGTAGAAGATGTGACAACGCTAGAAGCGGCAAAAGTGCCAACAGAACCTTCTTCTCCAAATACGAAGCGAAACACGATTCTTGGTTTTCTGGCAGGTGCCTTTTTGATGACCATGATTGTGGTAATGGCTGAAGTCCTTGATGACCGTGTCAAGACAGGCGAAGATGTTGAAAATAAATTGGGAATGGCTTTACTAGGTGTGGTTCCTAATATTAACAAGATGTAAGGAGGTTTTGCGGTCATGGCGCACTTAACGATTATTTCAAAAACGCAGGATTTTTATAATAAAGCTGAGGAGTATTACAATGCTGTTCGTACGAGCATTCAGTTTAGCGGAAGCGATATTAAAACCATCGCCCTAACCTCAGTGCAACCAAACGAAGGCAAGTCAACATCAGCTATTAACCTGGCTATCTCTTTTGCACAGACTGGTTTTAGAACCTTATTGATTGATGCAGATGTCCGTAATTCGGTCATGTCAGGGACATTTCGCTCTGACGGTCCTATCAAAGGCTTGACTAGCTATTTATCAGGAAATGCAGAGTTGTCAGAAGCCATGTGCGAGACTAATATCGCTAATTTGATGGTGATTCCATCAGGGCAAGTCCCACCTAACCCAACCAATTTGCTACAAAATGATAGATTTAATAATATGATGGATATGGTTGGCGAGTTGTTTGACTATGTCATTATTGATACGCCACCGATTGGTTTGGTCGTGGATGCTGCTATTATTGCTAAGCGATGCGATGCCTCTGTGATTGTGACAGAAAGCGGTCGTATTAAACGTCGTTTCCTCAAGAAAGCTAAAGAGCAAATGGAACAAAGTGGCGCACAATTTCTCGGTATTATCTTAAACAAAGCACCACACGCTGTTAGTTCGTATGGAAACTACGGTATGTATGGCAATTATGGTGAATACGGTGTCAAACATAAAAAATCACGTAAACGAAAATAGATAGTTATTAGAAAGGAAACGTATGTATAGTGAATCCTCACTTCAGAAAATTTTATACTTATGTGTAGATGCTGTTGCTATTTTGGTAACCTTTCTATGTCTATCTCTAGTATTCCATTATCATTTTTTGCTTAATCCTAGGATTTGGCTGATTAGTATCATTATTAGCCTTATCTATGCTGTGTGGTCTGATCATTATACTTACATCGTGACAAGACCAACTCCTGATGAGTTTAAGTTTGCTACACGATTTAGCCTACTCTTTTTAGTGGTGACGATTCTTGTGATTGCAGCTACTCGTTTTTTGAGTAAGGATGAGATAGCATTGATTAAAGCGAGCTATCTCTTTAGTCAATTGTCAGTAGGGATTGTTTTAGTATTTAGCTTACGCTTGATATTGAAATACTTAGCTAAAAAATGGATTCGTGTGACATCTAATGTTATCTTAGTGACTAATTTTACTGAGGATTCTGACCTTCTTGATTCCCTAAAAAGCAATGGTTACCGTGTTTTAGCTTACTTTAGTCAGGCAAAAGCTAGCACAGCAACCCTTGATATTCCAATACTAACTGATTTTGAGCAGATTCGTTATCTATTATCGCACAATGAAGTTGAGGAAGTCTTTGTAGCTAACGATGCGTTTAGAGACTTCAATGATAAGCGTGATTACTTTAATGCTTTAGGGATACCAGTCAGCCTTGCCTTTCCAAATGGTCTGACAGATAATTTATCATCAATGACTTGGCACAATATCGGTAGAGTCAATGTCTTAACGTCCTCGCTTAATCACAGTCACTATCGTAGTCTTTTCATTAAGCGAGCATGTGATATCATCATTAGCCTAGCAGGCTTACTTCTTACAGGTCTTGTGGCGCTTATTATTTATCCGATTGTCCAACGTCAATCTAAGGGACCTTTGATTTTTAAGCAGAAGCGTGTCGGCAAAAATGGAAAAATTTTCAATATCTATAAGTTTAGAAGTATGTATCTTGATGCGGAAGAGCGTAAAAAAGAGATGATGAAAGCCAATCAACTAAATACAGACCTTATGTTTAAGATGGATAATGACCCTAGGATTTTTTCCTTTGGGCAAAAATTGAGAGATTGGTCCCTTGATGAGTTACCACAATTTATCAATGTCTTAAAGGGTGATATGTCCTTTATTGGGACACGTCCACCGACCTTAAACGAATATGAAAAGTATGAGTTGCATCATTTTAAGCGTTTGGCTATGAAGCCTGGTATTACAGGTATGTGGCAAGTTAGTGGTCGAAGCAATATCATAGACTTTGAGCAGGTTGTAGCTCTTGATTTGTACTACATCAAGAATTGGTCGCTTTGGCTGGATATCAAAATTTTCTTCAAAACCATTAAAGTGGTTTTAGGTCGAGAAGGTAGTAAATAGAAAGTAAGGAATCTAGTGAGACAAACAGTTTATATTATCGGGTCTAAAGGAATACCTGCTAAATATGGCGGTTTTGAAACGTTTGTTGAAAAATTGACAGAGCATCAAAAAGCATCAGATATTCACTATTATGTGGCATGTATGAGAGAAAATTCTGCAAAATCTCATATCCAAGAAGATGTTTTTGAATATAACGGTGCGACTTGTTTTAACATTGACGTTCCTAAAATAGGACCTGCACGGGCTATTTATTATGATATAAAGGCACTCAGTCAAGCTATCGCAATAGCTAAGAAAAACAAGGATCAGGCACCTATTTTTTACGTGCTAGCCTGTCGTATAGGTCCTTTTATAGGTCAGCTCAAACGTCAAATAAAACAGTTAAATGGTCGTTTATTTGTTAATCCTGATGGGCATGAGTGGCTTCGTGAAAAATGGTCTATGCCAGTGCGTAAGTATTGGAAATTATCAGAAAGTCTGATGGTTAAGCATGCGGACTTGTTAGTATGTGATAGTAAGACTATTGAAGATTATATAAAGACAGACTATAGCAAGTACACACCCAATACGACCTATATCGCTTATGGGACAGACCTCAGTCGCTCTAGTGTTGAGGCTGATAGTGAGTTGGTTCGAGATTGGTTTGACGAAAAAGAGGTTAGTGAAGGCAATTACTACTTAGTCGTTGGTCGTTTTGTTCCTGAAAACAACTACGAGGCAATGATTAGAGGATTTATGAAGTCTTCATCACAAAAAGACTTTGTCTTAATCACCAATGTTGAAGAAAATGCTTTTTATGAAAAATTGCGTCAGCGTACAGGCTTTGATAAGGATAAGCGCATAAAGTTTGTTGGGACAGTCTATAACCAAGACTTGCTGAAATACATTAGAGAAAATGCCTTTGCTTATTTCCATGGGCATGAAGTCGGAGGCACCAATCCCTCTCTTTTAGAGGCCCTTGCTTCGACAAAACTCAATCTTCTCTTAAATGTTGGCTTTAATCAAGAAGTCGCTGAGGACAGTGCTATTTATTGGGATAAAGACAATCTAGATAAGACCATCGCTGAAGCAGAAGCACTTAGCGATGATGACATGGAAAGACTAAACACAAAATCGACTCAACGTGTACAAGACCACTTTAGCTGGGATTTTATCGTTGAAGAATATGAAACGTTGTTTTTGAAATAATAAAATAATGAAAATTTTACACTATACTATTGGTTTTGCTCCAGTTCGAACAGGTGGTCTCGTATCATACGCAACTGATTTGATGTTGGAAGAAATTAACCAAGGACAAGAAGTATATGCTTTATATCCTGCCTTACAAACTTTTTTTGCTAAAAGTCCTATCATTAAGCTAGGAAAAGAAATAAAAGGTATTAAAACATATGAATTGTATAATTCTCTTCCTTTAGCTTTATTTGGGGGAATTTATGAACCAGATGATTTTAAAACTCCCTGTGATATTAAGATTTTTAGTCAGTTTTTAAAAGAGCTAAAGCCAGATGTGATACATCTCCATTCTCTTATGGGATTACATAAAGAATTTTTTGAAGCGGCTAAATCACTAAATATTCGATTGATTTTTACAACTCATGATTATTATGGATTAGCTCCTATTCCTTCTTTTTATTATAACGGTAAGTCTTTTGATGAAGATAATAATAACCTCGCATGGAATATTATGTCACACGATGCGTTGCCAACAAATAAATTGCGAATTTTTCAATCAAAATGGTATATCATTATTAGGGATATCTTAAAAAAAATGAATAAAAATCCTAAACATATTAGCCAAACCCCTATTAAAGATATTCGAGAGACGAAAAATTATGCCACATTAAAACAATATTATTTAGATATATTTGCTCTTATTGATTGTTTTCATTTTAATAGTCAACTAGCTAAAAATATATTTGAAAGTAATGTCAAAAGTATTAAGGAAAGTGCAGTTATTTCTATAACAACAAGTCAAATTAAAGCTAGGGAAGTTGCTAAAAACACTAGAAAAAAGATGCATTTAGCATTTATAGGTCCCGATGAAGTATATAAGGGCTATTTTGATTTTTTAGACTATATTTCAACTATTAATACAGAGAATTACACTGTTTACACCTACGGTCATTATCCTAATGATAAAGCCCCCTCATTTGTAAAACAAATGGGAAGATTTAAGCAGGAAGATTTGCTATCTGTTTACGAAAATATCGATATTTTAGTGGTTCCAAGTCAATGGAAGGAAACATTTGGATTAGTCGTTTTAGAAGCACTTTCATATGGAGTGACAGTTTATGTTAGTGAAAACGTAGGAGCTAAAGACTTAGTTTCGGAAGAATATATTTTCAAGAGCCTTAAAGAATTAGAGTCTAAACTACTTGATGTTGATAGTCATGCTTATACTATCAAAGACTTGAATCAACATACTAAAGAGCTATTGGAGCTTTATAAAGGGGATTTTAGGTGATAAGTACTATTGTAAAAAAAATAACTGGTAAAACGATTAGTGAGGATATCTCTGTTTTCTATTTATGTCAAAGAGGACTCCCTTACCTTTTGGGGCGACTTAGAGGTATTGTGAGAAAATGGACTTTTAAGGGTGATAAGAAAGCACTATTCTTAGGAAAACATACTCAGGTATTACTTCCCAAGCGACTTTATCTGGGGCATCATGTACGTTTAGGGAATTTTGTCTATATTGATGCTTCTTCTCGAGATGGGATTCATTTGGGAAATCATGTAAAATTGGGTGATTACAGTAAAGTTATTGGTTCAGGCTCTATCACTCACCTAGGAAAAGGACTGGAAATTGGTGAGAATTCCTCCTTTTCAGAATATACTTTCTTTGGTTCCGCAGGTGGTATAAAAATAGGGAGTAATGTTATTGCCGGTCAAAATGTACGTTTCCATGCGGAAAATCATAATTTTAATGATTTAGATGTTTTGATTAGAGAACAAGGAGTAACACATAAAGGAATTATCGTTGGTGATAATTGTTGGATAGGAGCTGGTGCTACGTTTTTAGACGGTGCTAAGGTTGGCAGTGGTTGTGTTGTGGCAGCTAATGCCGTTATTACTAAAGAATTTCCTGATAATGCTATTGTAGGCGGTATTCCAGCTAAAATTATAGGGTTTAGATAGGTGAAGCAAGTGAAAAAAGTGATTTTTGTCCTCTTGCATTATGAAAATAAACAAGAGACAATCAATTGTATTACATCATTAGAAAAATATTTAGACAAAAATGTTGAAATTGTTGTTGTTGACAATGGTTCTCAAAAAGAAGCACTCCATGATGTTCAAGAAGACTATAGTGGTATAAGTGGTGTCCATTTCATTATTTCTAAAAAAAATTTAGGATTTGCTAAAGGTAATAACCTAGGTTTTCAATATGCTAAAAAAGAGTTAAATCCTGACATCATCATTTTATCAAATAGTGACACTATTTATAACCAAGATGATTTTATTGAAGTTCTAAATAATGATTATGATAAAACAGCTTTTGATATTGCAGGGCCTAGGATTATTCGCATCGAAGACATGGTTAATCAGAATCCATCACCTCAGATTTATCACCATCAGTCTCAAGTATTTAGACAGATGATAAAATTTTTTGTTTTGTACCTTCTTTCCTATATTAATTTGGATTTATTATTAAGAGGTAAGCCCGAGAAATATGATTTTAATACGGATGGTATTATTAATACGAAATACGATAATTATCAGTTGCACGGTGCTTGTCTTATTTTTGGAAAAAATTATATTAAAAAGTATGATGGGTTGTATCCCAAAACCTTTATGTATGGTGAGGAATCTATCTTGAAATATATTGCAGAACGAGATAATCTCAAGATGATTTATTTAGATAATATATCACTAGACCACTTAGAAGGGGTTTCTGTTGCATCGGTATTTGGTAAAGGAAGAAAGAATAGAAACTTTTATTATAAGTGGAACTTACATTCTTGCCATTTACTATATAAGTTAATGGGAGGAGAAAAACGTAAATGATTACTTTATTACTCTGTGTTTGTTTGATAATATTCTTGTTATCTTTTTTTATAGAACCGATAAAACTTAATCCTCTAACAATTTTTTTTGGTGAATGGACAATTATTATTTTTTTGGTTAGTTTAAAATTATATGGCATTTTACCAGTGTCAGATAAATTTTTTCAAATGATATTAATTGGTTCGGTGATGTTTTTTCTTGGTTTTTATTTATTTAAGGTATTTAATAATATTGCCATGACAAGAATAGGGACTGTTAATAGACCTAACTATGAGTATGTTATTAATGACAGAGTTGTCAAATTTCTTATCATAGTTTCTTTAATCTTTTTTTCAATTGATTTTTTTAAAAGTTTAATATACTTTGTTCAAGGTTATTCGTTAAATCATATTCGTCAAGTAGCTCAATCGGGAGCCTTGTTTAGCAATCCTGTTATGAATGCAATTCGCATTATTATTGCTGCTCCTTTTTCATTAGCACTAACTCCACTTGTAGCAGCTAATTTTTTCTCCAAAAGAAGGAATAATTTTTACATTTTAGGGACATTGTTAATTCTTTTGATGAGATTATTCTCTGATGGTGGACGATCTCCTATCATTTATTTAATTTTATGTATGTTTATTTCATACGTATTTCATAATTTTAATGGTAAAAGATCAAAGTTAACATTTAAACGCGTTATTGTGATTAAAAGTCAGCAACTTTTTATTATAGCTTTTTTAATAGCGAGTTGCATAGGAATATATTTGATTACAAAATCTCGTTCAGGGGAAGACACTATACGTGATACTTATTATTATTTTGCTATGGAGCCTTATATGTTTCAAAAATGGGCGAATATTGTTGATAGTAAAAATATGATGGCATTTGGTATGGCTACGTTTAATGGTTTTCTATTTCCTTTATCTTATTTATTAGCTAATATAGTGCCTGGGGTGGGTTATTTTACTGCATGGCGAAATGTCTATGAGGTTATTGAAGGTTTAGGAACACAGTGGCAGGTTATAACTAGCTATGGAACTTCGGCGAATTCATATGTTTCTATTTTTTGGACATTTTACTTTGATGGACGACTTCTAGGTATTATTATAGGAATGTTTTGCTATGGTATATTTATGGCTTATTTTTATTTTAAGGTTTTAAAGAATAGATCAGAAAAAAATATTGCTTTGTATAGTATGGTTCTCATTGGTTTATTTTACAGTTTTCAACAAATGATTTTTCAGAATATCTATTGGAGCTTAGGGTTCTTAATGTTATTAACTATCCTCTACAAGAAAGAAAGGAGGAAGTAATGTCTAAAAAAATTTTAGTAGTTACACATTCAAATGATTTGAGTGGTGCCAATAAATCTTTATTAAGTATTTTACAAAAATTATGTCAAGATTTTGAATTTCATGTTATTTTTAATGCAGAAGAAGGAAGCTTATCGAAGGAAGTAAAAAAATTAGATAATGTTAGGATAATATATGCGGATTATTCTTGGGTTTATGCTAAAAATAGAACTAAGCTAATAAAAAAGTTATATCGATATTGTGCTGATTTTTTAGCATATTATAAAAATAGGGGTATAGATAAAGCATTACTAAACTCACTAAAAAATGAAGAATATGATTATATCTATACTAATACCAGTGTAGTTGATTTTGGATATTTGTTATCTGAAAAACTTAGTATCCCACATATTTGGCATATTAGAGAATTTGGTAAGGAAGATTTTTCGTTTAAAAGATTGTGTAAACGGTCTTATTATGAAAACATGTTTCAAAAGGCAGAAAAGTTGATTTTTATATCTCATGCATTAGAAAAAAATTATCTTAGTAAATATTCTTTAAATAATAATTCAAAAGTTGTTTATAACGGTTTTGATATTGAAGAATTGATTTATCCTAAGTTAAATGATATTGATAGCGGTGAAATAAATATAGCTATTATTGGACAAGTAAGTCAAGGAAAAGGCCAAAATCAAGCTATAAAAGCTTGTCAGCTATTATCGGAAAAAGGTTATCCTATAAAATTACATGTCGTAGGTCAAGTAGATGAAGATTTTCTAAAAAGAACTGTACCAGAATATGAGACTTATTCTTGGCTTCTTGTACATGGTCAAAAAAATGATATTTACAATTTTAGAAAATCTATTGATATTGAACTAGTTTGTTCAACAAATGAAGCATTTGGTCGAGTATGTATAGAAGCCATGCTACATGGAATTCCTGTAGTTGGAGCTAATACAGGAGGAACAGCAGAGCTTATTCAACATGGTGAAACAGGCTTATTATATCCTTTAGGTGACCATAATGAGCTATCAAAAAATATTGAGTGTTTGATAAGGGATAAAGGATTGTATAAAAATATCCAAAAAAAAGCTCAGGAGAGTGCTAAACAGTATTCAATTGATAAAACGGTAGCAGGTGTTAAAAATAGTTTTTATGGTGGATGAACGATAATATGAATAAAGATTTACTTACAGTTATTATTCCAGTATATAATAGCGCAACAACACTTGATAAATGTTTAGATAGTATCGTTAATCAAACATATAATAATATAGAGATTATTATAGTGGATGATGGTTCAACAGATAATAGTTTTGAAATTATTAGTGAGTATCAATCAAATTATAGTTATATAAATGTTATTTGTTTAGAGAATCAGGGTGTTTCAAATGCTAGAAATATAGGTTTAGATAATGCTAAAGGGACGTATATTTCTTTTGTAGATAGTGATGATTTTATAGAGCCTACTATGTTTGAAGAAATGATTGCTGTTTATTCTAAAAATAAAAATATGGCTTTTATTTCATGCGGTTTTGATAACAAAATGGTACTGCAAAAAAAGCAAGAAATTCCTATTTTTACTGAAAAAAAAGAAATATCTGATTTGATTGCAGATGATAGAATCCAAGGTTTCGTCTGGAATAAAATATATCTTAGTCAGTATATTGATGATTTAAGATTTGATAAGAACATCCATGCGCATGAAGATTTATTATTTAATTATATGCTTTTAACGAAACATACTGAGTTTATGTATATAGACCTTCCTTTTTATCATTATCAAATAAACGAAAATGGTACTATGTTTAGTAAGAGATTTTCGATGAAAAAGTTAACTGCTTTAGATGTTTATGAATATATTTTATCAGACAAAAATCAGTTATCTGAGAAGGATATTCAGGTAGTGGAATCTCATTATGTTTTGGTATCTCTCATCTTAATTTCAAATATTTTATCTAGTAAGAATACGCATGCCTATGATTACTTATCTAAGTTGTATGCTGTGATAAAAAAATATCACCAATCATTTTTTAAGACTAAAACGTATGCATTAAAGTATAAGTTATCTGCAGTTCTCATTTGTTTAAATCCTAAACTATTTGAAATATTTTATAAGATAGTATTGAGTAAGGAGAAAATTGATGGCTAACTTTGGGGTGATCATTTTAAATTATATAGAATATCAGGTGACAATTGATTGTGTAAGAGATTTTTTAAAGCAGGAGCAGGCTGGTAGGACAGAAATTATTGTGGTTGATAATGCCTCACCTAATGACTCGTTTCAAAAATTAGCTACTACTTTTAAGGATGTTTCTAATGTAACTGTTGTAAAATCAGAATCAAATCAAGGATTTGCTAATGGTAATAATTTAGGTTATTTTAAATTATTAGAAATTATGGTTCCCGATTTTGTTATATTTTCTAATAGTGATATTCTTTTACCAGAACAGGGCTTATATCAATGGATATTAGATTGTTATACTAAATACCATTTTGGAGTCCTTGGTCCATCTATATATTCTGTAAATGCATCGTTTTATCAAAATCCTATACCAAATTTATCAAAAGATATTAATGTAATCAAAAAATCAATCAGGGATATACGGATATCTTTGGCGAAAGTAGCACTCAAAAAATGGTTGCATAGTCGTAAAGGAAAAATTTCGGTTAATATTTGGGAAAATACCGATTTTAATGAGTTTCATGATGATTTAACACTTCACGGTGCTTTTCAGATTATGTCCAAAGATTATTTTGAAAAATATTGTGAAGCTTATGATACAGGTACGTTTCTTTATTATGAAGAAAATCTATTGAAATTACGATGTGACAAATATGCTCTTCCTATGATTTATTCACCAAATTATAAAGTAGAGCATTTACAATCTTTTTCTACAAATTCAGAAACAGTTAATATTAATAACAAAAATTATAACCGTATCAAAAATTCTTTACAATCTTTAAAGAGATATCTGCAGGTTTTAAAGGAGTTAGAAGATGACTAGTAAAAATTCCTCCTTAAAATTAAATTCCTTACTAAATGTCATTAGACAATTATGTGTTATCATATTTCCGATTATTACGTTTCCCTATGCTTCGAGAGTTCTCGGCGCTACGAATTATGGAAAGGTGAATTTTGGTTTATCTATTGTAAGTTATATTTTACTTATTGCAGGTTTGGGGATTACCAACTATGCGATTCGCGAAGGGGCTCGTGTTAGAGAAAATACGGATAAAATACAAGGTTTTATTAATCAGATATTCACATTGAATATTTACTCTACAATTGTCGCTTATATTGTTTTAGCCGTTTTATTGATTTTTTGGGATGATCTAAAACCTTATACAGCATTGATAATGGTACAAAGTATCACTGTTTTTTTCACAACATTTGGTGTCGATTGGATAAATTCTATTTATGAAGATTATTTTTATATCACACTTCGATACATTATTTGCCAGATAATAGCTGTTGTGCTGATGTTTACATTGGTGAAAGATAAAGATGATTATGTTATTTATGCCTTGGTAATGGCTAGCTCAACAGTACTAGCCAATATATGGAATTGGTTTCATATTTCAAAATATCAGCTGAAGTTACGTATAGTCTCTCTTAAGGAAACATTTCCACATTGGAAGCCTGTTTTGATTTTATTTGGGAGTGCTGTTGCTTCATTGATTTATATCAATTCAGATATTACCATATTGGGAATTTTATCTACCAACGAGCGTGTTGGTTATTATAGTGTATCTGTTAAAGTTTATACATTAGTTAAACAACTTATCAATGCAGCTTTGATAGTGGCTATTCCTCGTTTTTCTTATCATTTAGCACAGGGAAATAAAGAGGAAGTAGAGAAGCAGTTAACTATTTTACAGTCAGGTTTATTAGTTATCGCTGGTCCAGCAATGATGGGAGTCTTTGTTCTTAGTAAAGAAATTATTACATTTTTAGCAGGCTCCGCTTATTTACCTGCAACTTCTTCTTTGCAGTTATTATCTATCGCTTTACTTTTTGCTATTTTAGCTAACCTATATATCAATGTTATTATGATTCCGCTAAAAAAAGAAAAGCATATTTTGGTAGCCACTTTTGTCAGTGCTATTATCAATATTGTGCTCAATTTTGCACTTATTCCAAGTTTACAGGAAAATGGAGCTGCTATTGCCACCGTTATTGCAGAAGCTGTTATGGCGTTGATGGGCTGGTTTGCCGTTCGTAAGTCTGTTCATCTAACCTTTATGAAACCCATTATAGTTACATCTCTAGCATCAATATGGGTTTATGTATCTTATCAGCAAGTGAGTGTGCTATTTTCTCATAATATAGTCATTCTCATAGCTACGATACTTATTAGTATAATAGGGGTAGCAGTAATAGTTTTAATCACTTATCATAAGGAAATGAGAGGATTCCTTAAAAAGTAGAGTATTATTTTGTGGTTTGTTATCGGATAATGACATGTGAATTCAAGCTACTAGCTTGGATTTTTTTGTGTTATTATCTATTTTACATTTTCCATACCTTTACACCTCTTTTTCTTTACGTTATACTAATAGTATTATGTGAAAAAAGAAGTAGTGAGATGAGTAAGGAGCGTTTGGTCGCTTTTACAGATGCGGTCTTAGCGATTATCATGACGATTTTAGTGTTGGAATTGGAAAAGCCTGAGGTGATTTCGTGGCAAGGGTTTTGGGCATTGCGGATGAACTTTTTTGCTTATACCATTTCTTTTTTCTGGTTAGGAACGATGTGGGTCAATCTTCATCGTGCTTGGGATGGTGTTAAGCATATCACCAACAAATTGGTATGGATTTCGTTACTCTTATTATTTTTCTCCTCCCTTGTCCCTTATGTGACGACCTTAGTATCATCTGATTTTAATAACAGTGTGGCTCAGGCTGCTTATGGTATTATCGTTTTATTGGTAACCTTTAGCAATGTTTGGATGTACCAAGAGTTAGCCACTTTACCTGATAATGCCAATCAAGAGGCCATTGTAGCGCACAATGATAAACGTATGGCACTTGATGTCGCTATCAAAATACTAGGTTTGGTGTTGAGCTTGACCATCTGGCCCCCAGCGATGATGTGGTCGGTCTTAGCGACAGCAGGAGTCTTGATTTTACCAAGGGCATTACGATAATAGGCAGTTGCCTATTTTTTATAATCAATAGACAGCTACGGCGTAAAAATGTTATAATACTAAAAGACTTGTCTGAGAGGGGAGTAGCATGACGACACGAGAGATGCCTTTGTCTGAGTTAGTTGAGATTTTTAAGGGAAAAGCAGTGCCTGCTAAAGCTGAGCCAGGCAATGTTGCCGTCATCAATCTGGGGGATATGTTGCCACTTGGGATTGATTATGAGCATCTAAAGACCTTTTCTGGTGAGGAAAAAGCCTTATCACGTTATCTTTTGTCTGAGGGTGATATTTTGCTAGCTTCTAAGGGAACTCAGCACAAAGTAGCTGTTTTTGAGGCACAAGATCGCGCTGTTGTTGCTAGTGCCAATATTACAGTTTTACGTCCTAAGGTAGCTATTCAGAGTTTTTACCTCAAGTTCTTTCTAGATTCAAAAGAAGGGCGTAAGCAACTAAAAGCAGCTGATCACGGTCGGGCTGTGATGAATATAAGCACGAAAGAATTATCTAGTATTAACATACCAATCATTCCTAAGATTAAGCAAGATTTCTTGGCACAGCGTTATTTGCAAGGCTTGGCTGATTATAAGCGGAAGTTAGCTAGGGCTAACCAAGAGTGGCAGCGTGTACAGACAGAAATCGAGCGTCAGTTATTTGGCTAGGAGGTGCTATGTCAGTTGTCCAACGTAGTGTTAAAATTGTCTTAGCTAGTATTTTAGCCTTGTTTGTGGCGGATAGCTTGAAACTGTCTTATGCGACATCAGCAGGGATTATTGCAATTTTAGGTGTTTTAGATACGAGACGCTCTAGCTTTGAGATAGCTATCAAGCGTACTTTATCGACCATATTGGGCTTGTTGATTGCTATTTTAGTATTTGCCTATTGGGGTTATTCAATGGCAAGTTTGTCCTTGTTTTTAATTGTCTATGTTCCAATTGCTAATCTGGCAGGCTTAGCAGTAGGTATCGCTCCAAGTAGTGTGCTTGTGACACATCTGTGGCTAGAACATTCGATTTCTAGCTCTCTTTTGCTCAATGAATTTGCCTTATTTCTAGTAGGGACAGGCGCTGCGCTCTTAGCTAATAGCTATATGGTGTCAAAAGAAAAAGCTATACAGCAGTATCATTTAGCCGTTGAGGCGTCTATCAAAGAGATTTTACTCTTATTTGCTCAGTTTTTACTTCAAGGAGATGGGCGTAATCAAGCCAGACGGATTACCAAGTTGGATGATTTGTTAAAAGAGGCTCTGGAGACAGTCTATCATGATAGGCACAATCAAGTCTTTAACCGAACTAATTATGAAGTGCACTACTTTGAGATGCGTCAACAGCAAGCTAAAGCGCTACGGGCTATTGCTCGTAATATCAATTATTGTCATCTAGCTAGTGATGAAGCGGATATACTAGCAGGTTTATTTGAACAAACGGCTAAGGCATTTAGTCGTGATAATCCTGTGACAAGTTTATTGGCAGAGATAGAGGCTAGTTTAGCTGTTTTTCGTAATCGTGATCTTCCTAAGACACGACAGGAATTTGAACAGCGTGCACGCTTATTTCAATTATTGCATGATTTACAATATTTTTTACAGATTAAGGCAGATTTTTATGCCAATTATGGCTAGGGCTAATACCTGTTTTGTAGGAAAGGTGGGTTTTTATGGATTTTGATAAGGCAGAACAAGCCGTGTATCAATTATTAGAAGCTTTGGGCGAAGATCCAGAGCGTGAAGGACTGCGTGAGACACCTGCTCGTGTGGTGCGTATGTATCAAGAAATGTGGCAAGGCTTGACTAAAGACCCCAAAGAGGCTTTTACAGCCATGTTTAATGAAGGCAATGGGGAAGCAGTCATTGTCCGTGATATTCCCTTTTATTCGATGTGTGAGCATCATTTAGTGCCTTTTTATGGGAAAGCCCACATTGCTTATCTGCCAAACGATAAGGCACAAGTCACTGGCTTGAGTAAATTGGCTCGCTGTGTCGAAGTAGCTAGCAAACGCCCACAAGTGCAAGAGCGTCTGACAGCTCAGATAGCTGAGAGTATTGAGACAGCATTAGCGCCAAAAGGGGTTTATGTTTTGCTAGAGGCCGAGCATATGTGCATGAGTATGCGTGGTATTAAAAAACCAGGTAGTAAGACAGTGACGACGGTAAGTAAAGGATGCTATAAAGATGATAGATTTATGCGTCAAGAATTACTTGATTTACTGCGTTTAACTTAAAGAAGTGGCTTATAGTGCACTTCTTTTCTTATAGAGGAGAGACTGTGATGAATGATATCAAATGCCCACATTGTGGCACAAGCTTTAGTATAAACGAATCGGAATATAATCAACTCTTAGAGCAAGTACGAGGTCAAGCTTTTGATAAGGAACTTCATGTGCAATTAAAGCGTGAGCTTGCTCTGCTTGAAGAAAAATCTAAAAATGAACTGCTTCACGAATTAGCTCAAAAAGATAAAGAGTTGGAAGCGCAAAAAAGAGCTCTTGAGCAGCAACTTGCCCAAAAAGAGCAAGATAGCCTGGCTACGCTGGCTGAAAAAGATAAGGCTTTGTCTGAGTTACAATTTCAGTTGAGTCAATTTGAGCAGGAAAAGAGCCTTCTTGTGACCGCATATGAAAAAGCTTTGGGTGATGCGATCTCTCAAAAAGAAATAGCGATCAAAGATCTCGAAAAACAACTAGAGATGCTTAGCTTAGAGCAGGAAAATAAACTGCAAAAATCATTGACAAAGCTTGAAAAAGAACGTGATAGCATGCAAAATCAGCTCACTTTACAAGAAAAAGAGCAAGAATTAGCGATCAATCAAGTCAAGATGGACTACGAAGCACAGCTAAGGGCAGCTAATGAACAGGTAGCTTTTTATAAGGACTTTAAAGCTCAACAATCAACCAAAGCTATTGGAGAGAGCTTAGAGCTTTATGCTGAGACGGAGTTTAACAAGGTTCGTGCGATTGCTTTTCCACATGCGACTTTTGAAAAAGACAACAAGCTCTCAAGTGAGACCAACTCAAAGGGGGATTATATCTATCGTGAGTGTGATGACAATGGCGTTGAGTTGATATCTATTATGTTTGACATGAAAAATGAAGCTGATGACACGCAGAAAAAGCATAAAAATGAATCTTTCTTCAAAAAGTTAGACCGTGATCGTAGAGAAAAAGGCTGTGAATATGCGGTTTTAGTGTCCACTCTTGAAGCTGACAACGACTATTACAATACAGGTATTGTAGATGTCAGCCATAAATTTGACAAGATGTATGTGGTGCGTCCCCAATTTTTCATTCAGTTGATAGGCTTATTGAGAAATGCAGCCCTCAATGCGCTTAGCTACAAGCAAGAATTGGCTTTGGTACGTGAGCAACATATTGATATTACACATTTTGAAGAGGACTTAGACCACTTTAAGCAAGCTTTTGCAAAGAACTATCATTCAGCTAGTACAAATTTCCAAAAAGCAATTGATGAGATTGATAAGTCTATCAAACGCATGGAAGCTGTTAAAAAGGCGCTAACAACATCTGAAAATCAATTGCGTCTGGCTAACAAAAAATTGGAAGATGTCTCTGTCAAAAAACTAACAAGACACAATCAGACGATGCGTCAGAAATTTGAAGCTTTAAGACAAGACGATTAAAAAACAAGGTGCTCCATTTGGAGCACCTTGTTTTTATTATTGGATATTGAGTCTGTGAGTGATGATAAAGTGAGTGATGATATAGGAAATGACGCTCCACACAAGACTATAGATAATGGAAAAGATAACGTACGGCATCGAGAACGCATCTTCCAAAGAGAAGATAGAAGAGATGAACGTTCCTATGAAGCCTGATATGATACTGATAGCGATATAAGCTAGAAAGGCCATTAGGATACGATTATTTTGAAAGAGTTGTCCGATAGCCATAGCCATATAGAAGCTGATACTTGATGAGACGATGCTGACTAAAAGTGATATTAAAACAGCATAGGTCTCTTGGTAGCTAAAGATATTGCTGGCTTGTGGTAACACCGCTAACATATTGCTTAGTCCTATTGTTGGTAGAAACAGTAAGACAAGAGCGATAACGAGGACCAGACCATTGATGAGTTGTAAACAAATAGCGCTGAGCCATTTACTTAGGATAATCTGGTGGGTAGATACAGGTAGTGTCAATGTTAGATAGCCCTCACGTCCAAAAATATTGGTGTAAAAGCGGCGGATGATAATGACCAAAGTCGCAATTAAGGAAGAGGCTATCAAAAGTCCTAAGCAAAGACTTAACAAGCCAAAGAGAAGGGCTTGCCAATCTGATATACCACTAGTAGATATGGAAATATCACTAGTGACACTGTTTAAGTTGATAGGGTAAAGACGACCGTTGATACCTCCTAAAACAGCTGATAAAGCTAGCAGTGCCACGTTGATGACGAGATACCACTTGCCAATGGATTTGAATTCATATTTTACTAATTTACCAAACATAATCGTCTCCTAAGCTTTAAAAGTCTCCCTAAAGAGATGGTCGATAGAGTTACCATATTCTTGACGTAGGTCATCGGTATTGCCTTCTAAGACTATTTTGCCTTCTTTTAAGAAGACCACCTGATCTAAAATAGGCTCAATATCTGTAATCAGATGGGTAGAGATAATGACCGACGCCTCTTCAGAGTAGTTGCTAATAATGGTTTTTAAGATGTAGTCTCGAGCAGCAGGATCAACCCCTCCAATAGGCTCATCAAGGACGTAAAGACGAGCTTTTCGGCTCATGACCAAGATAAGTTGTATCTTTTCTTTATTGCCTTTTGAGAGATTTTTCAAGCGTTCATTGACATCAAGTGAGAGCTCTTGGCAGAGTTTTTCGGCTCGACTCCGTTCAAAATCTTCGTAAAAGTCTTCAAAAAGAGTCAGGGCATCCTTGATTTTCATGTCTTCGTGTAGATAGCTTGTATCAGGCAAGTAGGACACTATTTTTTTAGTTTCAACAGAGGGTTTATAGCCATCGATGACTAGTTCTCCCTTGGTAGGTTTTAAAAGTCCATTCATCAGTTTGATGAGCGTTGTCTTACCACTACCATTTGGTCCCAAAAGGCCAATAATTTTGCCACTTGGGATATTGAGAGTCACATCATCTAAGGCAAGATGATGTCCGTATGTTTTAGTGAGTCGGTGTATTTGTACAATATCAGTCATCCTAATTACTCTCCTTAATATAGTTTTCTAGTGTGGGGATAATCTCTTCCTTTGAAAAACCCATCTGGCTCATTTTCGTGACAAATTGGTCTAGCTCTTGACTGGCTACTTCCTTACGAAGCTTTGCGATAAGGAGTTTATCTTCCGTTACAAAGCGTCCAGATGTTCGTTTCGAATAAACCAATCCGTCACGCTCAAGCTCACTAAAGGCACGTTGCATGGTGTTGGGATTGACACCAGCTTCTTGGGCATAATCACGCACCGTAGGGAGCTGTTCTCCACTTTTTATGTCTTGCGATACAATTTTGAGTTTGATGTGTTGAGCAATTTGCGCGTATATTGGCAACTTGTCATCAAAAGTCCACGTCATACTAGCTCCTCTCTAAGCCATTATTATAGACTTAATCGTTGTTTTGTTACACTTTAATAATACAACAAAATAAAAGATAAGTCAAGACTTTTCCGTTGTCTTTGATAGCTAATCTTTAGTGTTTTACGGATGAGAGGATTTTAGTGTATAATAGACTAAATGTTGTAAGAACAAGAAGGTAAAAGAGGTAGGCTATGTTTGCACAATTAAATACCAAAACTGTCTATTCTTTCATGGATAGTGTGATTGACTTGGATGGTTATATCGACAAGGCAAAGCAGTTGGGCTATAAGACTGTGGGTATCATGGACAAGCACAATATGTATGCCGCTTATCATTTTATCCAAAAAGCACAAAAGGCTGGCTTGCAGCCTGTGGTTGGTCTAGAGATCGAGGTGCGAATAAACGAAAAAGATATAACGTGTTTTTTAGTGGCTAAGGATAGCATTGGTTACAGAGAGCTCATGAAATTATCGACTAAGTTATTAAGCGAGGGTGTTAGCCACAAAGATCTGGAAGGTCATGAGGCCCATTTAGCGATTATCATACCTTATCAAGAGGAGTTGTCTCAGTTAGAATTGACGTTTTCGTTTTTGTGGGGGCTTACACCTGAGTCTTCGTCTCCAAGGGATAATAGAGAATCCATTGCACTGGCTTGTGCACGTTATTTTGAGCCTAGAGATATCGAGACACTTCATGTATTACGTGCTATTCGTGATAATACCTCTCTGAGAGATACCCCTGTGATTGAAGAACAGGCACAGCTCATGTCTGAGTCGTATATGTCTGAGCAATTTCTACAAAGACATCCTGAGGCGCTAGCGGGTTTAGAGGCCTTGGTAGCTGGTATTCATTATCAGTTTGATACGGACTTAAAATTACCGCGTTTCAATCGAGATCGCCCTGCGGTAGAGGAGTTGCGTGAGTTGACAACTCTTGGTTTACAGGAAAAAGGTCTGTGGATTTCTTCTTATCAAAAACGATTAGACGAGGAATTATCGGTTATTCACCAGATGGGTTTTGATGATTATTTTTTAATCGTATGGGATTTATTGCGCTTTGGACGTAGTCGTGGCTATTATATGGGGATGGGACGTGGTTCTGCAGCGGGCAGTCTTGTAGCATTTGCGCTAGATATTACAGGGATTGATCCTGTGGCAAATCAGTTGCTATTTGAGCGTTTTTTAAACCGTGAGCGTTTTAGTATGCCAGATATTGATATTGATTTACCAGATATTTACCGCAGTGAGTTTTTACGTTATGTCGCAGACCGCTACGGTTCAAGGCATACAGCGCAGATTGTTACTTTTTCGACTTTTGGAGCTAAGCAAGCCATCCGAGATGTGTTTAAGCGTTTTGGGACACCTGAGTACGAGTTGACAGCTATGACCAAGAAAATATCATTTCGAGATAGCTTGAGTAGTGTCTATGACAAAAATATCGCTTTTAGACAACTAATCACTAGCCGACCAGAATACCAAAAAGCTTTTGACATTGCTAAACGTATCGAAGGTAATCCACGACAAACGTCTATCCATGCGGCTGGTGTGGTTATGAGCGATGACGACCTTACCAATCATATTCCTTTAAAAAGTGGAGAGGAGATGATGATTACGCAATATGATGCCCATGCCATCGAAGCTAATGGCCTGCTTAAGATGGACTTTTTGGGGCTGCGTAATCTGACCTTTGTCCAAAAGATGAAGGAAAAAGTGGCTGAAGATTATGGTGTTTCGATTGATATTAAAGCTATTGATTTGGAAGATGAAAAGACGCTAGCCTTATTTGCAAAGGGACGCACTAAAGGGATTTTTCAGTTTGAACAAACAGGAGCCATCAATCTGTTAAAACGGATTAAGCCCCATCGTTTTGAAGATGTGGTTGCCACAACCAGTCTTAATCGCCCAGGTGCAAGTGATTATAGCGAGAATTTTATTAGGCGTCGTTTTGGGCAGGAAAAAATAGATTATCTGGACCCTAGTCTAAAGACGATTTTGGAGCCAACCTATGGAATCATGCTTTATCAGGAGCAAGTCATGCAAATCGCGCAAGTCTATGCAGGCTTTACTTTGGGAAAAGCCGATTTGCTAAGGCGAGCCATGTCTAAAAAAGATGCCGCTGATATGCAAAAGATGGCCAGCGCTTTTATAGAAGGTGCTATGAAAAAAGGACATGACAAAGTTGCTGCTGGTATTATCTTTGAACGTATGGCAAAATTTGCGGGCTATGGGTTTAACCGCAGTCATGCCTACGCCTACTCGGCACTTGCCTTTCAGCTAGCTTATTTTAAAGCTCACTATCCCGATGTTTTTTACAGTATCATGCTGAACTACTCTAGTCAGGATTACATCACAGATGCTATTGAAGCAGGTTATAGCCTTGCTTCCTTATCTATCAATACGATCCCTTATGGTGATAAAATTGCTGATGGAAAGATCCATCTAGGTCTATCACACATCAAGCATTTGCCTCGTGAGTTAGCTTATTGGATCATTGAGAATCGTCCGTTTGAGAGTGTAGAGGATTTCCTAACACGACTTCCCGAGCCTTATCAAAAACAGGCCTTTCTTGAACCACTGATTCAGATAGGTTTGTTTGATTTATTTGAGCCTAATCGTCAGAAAATCCTGGATAACCTTGATCATTTATTGGTTTTTGTGAATGAATTGGGGAGTTTATTTGCAGAGTCTTCTTATCAATGGCAGGAAAGTGCTGATTATACACCAGCTCAAAAGTATGATTTAGAAAAGGCAATTTTAGGTGTAGGGATTAGCCCACATCCTCTGAGTGTTTTGGCTAGTCGTTCGACACGTCCTTTTAGCTGGATTTCTGATTTAGTGGCTAACCAACGCGCTAGTATTTTAGTGCAAGTTGAGCGTATCCGAATCATCAGAACCAAAACAAAGGGTGAGCAGATGGCATTTTTACAAGTGACAGATACCCACAAGCGTTTTGATGTCACTGTTTTCCCAGAGACGTATGCAACTGTTAAAGATGCTTTAAAAGAAGATGCCTACTATTATTTAACAGGAAAAATAAATGAACGTGAAGGCCAACTTCAAATGATTTTAGAGCAGCTTCAAGAAGTCAGTACGGAGCGTTGTTGGTTATTGGTTGCTAATCATGAACACGATTTAGCAATTTCAGAGATTTTGAAAAAATATCCTGGAAGCCTTCCTGTCATTTTACATTACCAAGAAAGTAAGGAGACCATTCAAAGTCAGCATGACTTCGTAGAAAAAAGCGTTTTCCTTGAAGAGGACTTGAAAAAATTTGTCTTGAAAACGGTTTTTCAGTAAATTTTTTGATATAAACTAACATATTTTGGTCAGCTTGTGATATAATAAACACGTTAAATTAGTAAAAGGAGTATCAAGCAAATGAAACGTATTGCTGTATTAACCAGTGGTGGCGACGCCCCTGGGATGAACGCTGCCATTCGTGCTGTTGTTCGTAAGGCAATTTCTGAAGGGATGGAAGTCTATGGTATCAACCGCGGCTATGCTGGTATGGTTGATGGCGACATTTTTCCTTTAGATTCTCGCAGTGTGTCAAACACCTTATCACACGGTGGAACATTTTTGCGTTCAGCACGCTATCCAGAATTTGCTCAGTTAGAAGGTCAATTGGCTGGTATTGAGCAATTGAAAAAACATGGCATTGAAGGCGTTGTTGTTATCGGTGGTGATGGTTCTTATCATGGCGCTATGCGTTTGACAGAACACGGTTTCCCAGCTGTTGGTCTTCCTGGGACAATCGATAATGATATTGTAGGAACAGACTATACTATCGGATTTGATACAGCTGTGCAAACAGCAACGGAAGCCTTGGATAAAATCCGCGACACTTCTGCCAGTCACCATCGTACCTTCGTTGTTGAGGTTATGGGACGTAATGCAGGTGATATTGCTCTTTGGTCAGGCATTGCTGCAGGAGCAGATCAAATCATCATTCCAGAAGAACCATTTGATATTGATGCCGTTGTAGCCAATGTCCGTGATGGTTATGAAAATAAAGGAAAATCACATCACCTTATCGTCCTTGCTGAAGGTGTGATGAGCGGTGATGAATTTGCTGCTAAAATGAAAGAAGCTGGCGACACAAGTGATCTTCGTGTTACCAATTTAGGGCATCTCTTGCGTGGTGGAGCACCAACTGCACGTGACCGTGTCTTGGCGTCTTGGATGGGTGCTCATGCAGTTGAGCTACTTAAAGCTGGTCGTGGTGGTCTTGCTGTTGGTATTCACAATGATGAGCTAGTTGAGAGCCCAATTCTTGGTACTAAAGAAGAAGGTGCTTTGTTTAGCTTAGTAGATGGCAAGATTGTGGTCAATAATCCACATAAAGCTCGCTTGGATTTTGCGCAACTTAATCGTGATTTGGCGCATTATAGCAATCGAGTATCTAAATAATAGTGTAATGATGCCTTTTGAGGCAAAAATATAGAGGGAGTTTCATATTTATCATGAATAAACGTGTAAAAATTGTTGCAACACTTGGTCCTGCGGTAGAACTTCGCGGTGGTAAAAAATTCGGTGAAGATGGCTATTGGGGAGAAAAACTAGATGTTGAAGCATCTGCACAAAATATCGCCAAATTGATTGAAGCTGGCGCAAACACTTTCCGTTTCAACTTCTCACATGGTGACCATGCAGAGCAAGGTGAGCGTATGGCAACTGTACGTCGTGCAGAAGAAATCGCTGGTCAACGTGTTGGTTTCTTGCTTGATACTAAAGGTCCTGAAATGCGTACAGAGTTGTTTGAAGGCGATGCTAAAGAGTATGCTTACCTTACAGGCGATAAACTTCGTGTCGCAACAAAACAAGGGATTAAATCAACTAAAGACATTATCGCTCTTAACGTAGCTGGTGGTCTTGATATCTTTGATGATGTTGCTGTTGGTCAAACAATCCTTATCGACGATGGTAAACTTGGTTTGACTGTTATTGCTAAAGATGATGCTACTCGTGAATTTGAAGTAGAAGTACAAAACGATGGTATCATTGCTAAACAAAAAGGTGTTAACATCCCTAACACTAAAATCCCATTCCCAGCTCTTGCAGAGCGTGATAATGCTGATATCCGTTTTGGTCTTGAACAAGGCATCAACTTCATCGCTATTTCATTTGTTCGTACGGCTAAAGATGTCAATGAAGTACGTGCTATCTGTGAAGAAACAGGTAATGGTCATGTGAAATTGTTTGCCAAAATCGAAAACCAACAAGGTATTGATAACCTTGATGAAATCATCGAAGCAGCTGACGGTATCATGATTGCTCGTGGTGACATGGGTATCGAAGTGCCATTTGAGATGGTTCCAGTTTACCAAAAAATCATCATCGACAAAGTCAATGCTGCTGGTAAAGTTGTTATCACAGCAACAAACATGCTTGAAACAATGACTGAAAAACCACGTGCGACACGTTCAGAAGTATCAGACGTCTTTAACGCTGTTATTGATGGTACAGATGCTACAATGCTTTCAGGTGAGTCTGCAAACGGTAAATACCCACTTGAATCTGTAACAGCTATGTCAACAATTGTGACAAATGCACAAACACTCTTGAACGAATACGGTCGTTTAGATTCATCTAAATTTGCCCGTACGTCTAAGACAGAAGTGATTGCGTCTGCTGTTAAAGATGCGTGTCACTCAATGAACATCAAATTAGTCGTTACTGTGACTGAAACAGGCTTCTCTGCACGTGCGATCTCTAAATACCGTCCAGATGCAGACATCTTGGCTGTGACATTCACTGAAAAAGTTCAAAAATCATTGATGTTGAACTGGGGTGTGATTCCAGTTGTTACTGAAAAACCACAATCTACTGATGATATGTTTGAATTGGCAGAACGTGAAGCTGTAAAAGCTGGTCTTGTCAAATCAGGTGATAACATTGTTATCGTAGCTGGTGTACCAGTAGGTGTATCTGGTTCTACAAATACGATGCGTGTACGTACTGTCCAATAAGAGAGTGTGAAAAGGCTAGCTTAGCTAGTCTTTTTCTCATGTTTTCAGAAAAAAGATTTCAATCTTTTCTAATGTTCTATATTGCTCAGCTCAGAACTTCATGGTATAATATAGAAGAAGTGGAGAAAAACATGGTAAAAAGAGATTTTATCCGTAATATTATATTAGCCGTCATTGCCGTTTTAGCGATTTTTTTATTGCATCGCTTTGTCTTTTCGACGTTTAAAGTGCATGATGACGCTGCCAATACTTATCTTAATTCAGGAGATATTGTATTGGTTAATAAAAATAAAGACCCTCAGTATAAAGATTTCATCGTTTATGAAGAAGATGGCATTTATTACATTAGTCGTATCATTGGGATGCCTGGTGAGCAAGTAACGGTTATGGATGATATTCTCTATATCAACAATCTTCATCAAGAAGAGCCTTACATTGAAGCGATTAAAGCTAAGTATCAATCTACAAATGATAATCAGATTGCCTTTACTTCTGATTTTTCTGTAAGTAGTTTGACTAATGGGAAAGAGGAGACGATTCCTAAAGATCGCTATCTTGTCCTAAATGATAACCGTCAGAATACCAACGACAGTCGTCGTTTTGGTTTGATAAACAAAAAGCAAATCAAGGGTGTGATTAGTTTCAAGTTGTATCCATTTAGTGAGTTTGGATTTACCCAAACAGAATAATCAAAAAGAGCTAGTTTGACTAGCTCTTTTTTTGACAAATATAAGCTAAACTGAACTAGACCAATCTTTTTCTTGACAAGAAAAATCATTAGGGATATACTATTATTATTGTTAATAGTGAGATGAAATCGAACTAGACCAATTTTATATTAGAAAAAGGAGAGATGAGTGTTAGACTCATCAATATAAGATATGTGTGGTATTGTTGGTGTTGTTGGAAATGAAAATGCAACCGATATTTTGCTTCAAGGTTTGGAAAAACTAGAATATCGCGGTTATGATTCGGCAGGTATTTTTGTGTGTGATGGCGAAAAGTCTGAGTTAGTCAAGTCCGTTGGACGTATTGCTGATTTGGAAGCAAAAGTGTCTAACTTAAACGTTAGCGGAACTGCTGGTATCGGACACACACGCTGGGCGACACATGGAAAGCCAACGACAGATAATGCTCATCCACATCGTTCAGAGACAGGACGCTTTGTTCTGGTGCATAATGGTGTGATTGAAAACTACCTAGAGATTAAAGAAAATTATCTATCTGGTCACCATCTTAGCGGTGAAACAGATACTGAAATTGCTGTTCATCTGATTGGAAAATTTGTCGAAGAAGATGGTCTAGCTGTCTTTGAAGCTTTTCAAAAAGCGCTTCATATTATCGAGGGTTCTTATGCCTTTGCTCTGATGGATACTGAGCAGCCAGAGCTTATCTATGTCGCTAAAAATAAATCTCCTTTGCTTATTGGGCTAGGTGACGGCTACAATATGGTCTGTTCAGATGCTATGGCTATGATTCGTGAAACCAATCAGTTTATGGAGATTCACGACAAAGAGCTTGTCTTACTCAGTAAGGACAAGGCTGTTGTTCAAGATTATGATGGGCATGTGATTGAGCGTGAAAGCTATACTGCAGAGCTTGACTTGTCAGATATTGGTAAAGGGACTTACCCATTTTATATGCTAAAAGAAATTGATGAGCAGCCAAGTGTGATGCGCAAATTGATTTCGACTTATGCTAATGATAATGGTGACATGCTTGTTGACCCTAATATTATCAAAGCTGTCCAAGAGGCTGACCGTATCTATATTTTAGCAGCAGGTACTTCTTATAATGCTGGCTTTGCATCAAAAGCTATGTTGGAGACTTTGACAGATACTCCCGTTGAATTAGGTATTGCCTCTGAATGGGGTTATCATATGCCCCTTTTAAGTCAAAAGCCGTTGTTTATCTTGCTCAGTCAATCTGGTGAAACGGCTGATAGTCGTCAAGTGTTAGTCAAGGCTAACGCTATGGGTATTCCAAGCTTGACGATTACAAATGTACCTGGTTCGACCCTCTCACGTGAGGCAACCTATACCATGTTACTTCATGCTGGTCCAGAAATTGCTGTTGCTTCTACAAAAGCTTACACAGCTCAGCTTGCGACCCTTGCTTTTTTAGCCAAAGCAGTCGGTGAAGCTAATGGTAACCAAGCTGCTAAAGCGTTTGATCTAGTTCATGAATTGTCACTAGTGGCTCAATCGATCGAGTCAACTCTGTCTGAAAAGGACATGATTGCTGAAAAAGTTGAAAAACTATTAGCAACAACTCGGAATGCCTTTTATATTGGTCGTGGTTCGGATTATTATGTGACCATGGAAGCTGCCCTTAAATTAAAAGAGATTTCCTATATTCAGTGTGAAGCTTTTGCAGCAGGTGAGCTCAAACACGGCACTATTTCTCTTATAGAAGATGGAACTCCAGTTATTGCCCTCTTATCGTCTGATTCGACTATTGCAGCTCACACGCGCGGTAATATCCAAGAAGTCATTGCTCGTGGTGCTAAAGCTTTGATAATTGTTGAAGAAGGCTTGGAGCGTGAAGGCGATGACATTATTGTCAATAAAGTCCATCCTTTCTTGAGCCCTATCTCTATCGTTATTCCAACGCAGTTAATTGCTTACTATGCGTCTCTACAACGTGGTTTAGACGTTGATAAACCTCGTAATCTTGCTAAAGCCGTTACGGTGGAGTAATCCATTATCATTAAGACAAGGCTTCTTGAAGAGCTTTGTCTTATTTTTGATTTGGTTAAGACACTAATGAAAGGTTAGGATAAGAGAGGCATGAGATATGGACTTTTTAGAATTGGTTAATAACTACTATGGGCGGTTGACGGACCAAGAAAAAGAAATCATTTCCTATTTACAGCAAGATTCACTGGATATGAAAGCATTGACGAGTCAGAAACTAGCTAAAGAGTGTTTTGTGTCACGCGCTAGTATTTTTAGATTATTAAAGAAGCTTGATATCTCTAGCTTTGCAGAGTTAAAATATTTGCTTCAACAGTCTAATATGCCTAAAAAGGCTGAACACGAAACCGATTTTTTATCTGTAACCAGTAGTTTTCATACCTATATTGATCAAATTTTTAAGCAAAAAGCTTTTGCAGATATTGTACAATTATTAGGCCAAGCTTCAGTAATCTATTTATACGGTACAGGTAATGAGCAAAAGTTAGAGGTTGAATATTTTAGACAATTATTTACGTCTATTGGTAAGAAGATTGTCGTGATATTTGATTTTGGGGAATATAATTATGTTAAAAAACAGTTCAAACAAGATGATTTATTGATTTTAGTGTCCTACAAGGGGGAGTCTAGTGAAGGAATTGATATTTTAAAGGATAGTTCCTTTAGGGGGATAAAGCGTCTTGTTTTTACAAGAACGAGTCAAAATACGATGGCACAGTTATCTGATTATCAACTGTATGTTCCAACAGAATCTATCCAGACACCAACTAGTCTGACCTATGAAATTAGTTCAACCTTTTATTTTATTATCGATCAATTATATGTTGATGTTTTGATGTTAGTTAGGGGGTATGCTAGTGACCCTATCTAGTCTTGTCCAAAAACATAAGAAAAAATTGACGCAAACAGATTGGCAACTGTTTGAATCTGTGGTAAACACTCCTCTTGAAACGATGACCATACAACAATTAGCCAAACAAAATCATGTTTCAACAACAACTGTATTTCGATTTTGTCAAAAATTAGGTTTAAGTGGCTTTTCAGAGTTAAAAGCTGTAATAAAAAATGATAGGGTAGAGGTTGTACCTACCCTGAGATTAACACAACACTATCATGACGTTGTTGACTACGTTCAATCTCTTGATTTAACGTCCCTAAAAGAGGCATTAGCATCAACTGAAGCTATTTTTATCTATGCACACAGTGAATTAGAATTACGATTGGCTAAAGAGATGCAACGGATATTTCTACCATTAGAAAAACCTATCTTTATTTTACCCAATGCCTTGGCTTTGAGTTCAGCACGTGATTCCTTAAAGGACCAACTCCTTTGGTTATTTGCTATTGACACGGATAACTTACCCGTATCATGTCATAATCAATCAGCTCTTTATACCGTTTTATTTGGACCGATACATTATCTTCCTATTCTAGTTGATCAGCAGCTGATGATACCAACCTTATCTTCAGGAGATGGTTTATTACCGATGCCTTTGATAACATCTTATATATTGGCTTTGGAGTTACTATATTTAAAAATTCAGTTAGATGTTTGATACGTTTTTACATTTTGAGTCAAATTGTCAAAGAAAAAGACAATATTTCAAAACGATGCAGAGCTATTGCTCTGCGTTGTTTTTATTTTTATAATGAATATGTAAGCGTAAACAAAAAAGATATTGGAGGACATTATGAAGGATTGGTGGCAATCAGAAATCATTTACCAAATCTATCCCAAAAGTTTTAGAGATAGTAATGGTGATGGTATTGGTGATTTAAATGGTATAACAGATTCACTTGATTATTTGACATATCTGGGTATTACCATGATTTGGATTAGTCCTATTTTTAAATCTCCTATGGCAGATAATGGGTATGATATCTCTGATTATTTTGATATAGCTCCAGAATATGGGACTATGGATGATTTTAAGAGGCTATTAGCTGAAGCAAGGAAAAGAGGGATAAAAATAGTACTTGATCTAGTGGTTAATCATACCTCAGATGAGCATAAGTGGTTTCAGAAAGCTTTAAAAGATAAGCATTCTAAGTATCGAGATTATTACATATTCAAAGAATCAAAAGAGTTACCTAATAATTGGCGTTCTGTTTTTGGTGGAAGTGTCTGGGAAAAAGTACCTAATGAAGAGGTTTATTACTATCATACGTTTCACAAGAAGCAGCCAGATCTTAATTGGGAAAATCCCTTGATGCGAGAAGAGATTTATAAAATGGTCAATTGCTGGTTGGATTTGGGGATTTCAGGTTTTCGAGTGGATGCTATAACCTTCATCAAAAAAGATCTTTCTTATAGGGATATCACACCAGATGGCGTTGATGGGCTAGGAAAATGCACACGAGCAAGTCGTAATCAAGCAGGTATTGAGGTGTTTTTAAATGAATTAAAGGAACGTTGTTTTGTACCACATAATGCGGTTACTATAGCTGAAGCACCAGGGGTCGATTATTCTGATTTGGAACAATTTATAGGTGACGATGGTTTTTTCTCGATGATTTTTGATTTTAAAGCAGCTGACTTAGATGTGGCCAGTGGTAGTGAATGGTTTAAAAGAGTCAATTGGACAAAGCGAACTTTGTTTGAGTTATTGAGAACATCACAACGACATATACAGAAGCATGGTTGGGGAGCGCCTTTTATTGAAAATCACGATCAAAATAGAGCGCCTGATAAGTACTTAAAGCAAGACAAAGAAAATAATGAAGCTTTAAAGGCATTAGCATTAGTTTATTTTTACCTTTATGGGACTCCGTTTATTTATCAAGGCCAAGAAATTGGGATGATAAATGCTCATCGTCACTCCATTAGAGAATTTGATGATATATCTTCTGTTGATCAGTATTATAGAGGTATTGCTGAAGGTTTGAGTGCTGAGGAGTCACTTTCGGTTATTAACTATCGTAGTCGTGACAATAGCCGAGTACCTATGCAGTGGGATGATAGCCAGTATGTTGGTTTTTCAACTGTTGAGCCGTGGCTACCTATCTGTGAACAAAGCCCAATACGAAATATTGCAGCTCAATTGGAAGACAAGGATAGTCTATTACAGTTTTATCGAAGTATGATTGCATTAAAAAAAGCGTATCCAGCGTTGATGACAGGAAAAATAAGCTTTTTAGAGACGGATTCGGATGACATCTTTGCTTATCAAAGGTACTTGGATAAAGACTCTTTTAGTGTTATTGTCAATCTATCAGCTAATCGACGTACAATAAGATTAGATATGGAAGGAGAGATATTACTAGATAATTATCAAGGAGAGTGGAGACAGGGTGAGTTAGACTTACCACCTTATCGAGCAGTGTTAATAAAGGAGAAAAAGGATGACAGGACAAAACTATAAGCAAATAGCTAAAGCTATTATTGATATTGTTGGCGTTGATAATATTGTATCAGCGACTCATTGTGCAACTCGTCTTCGCTTAGTTGTCAAAGATAAAAATAGCATTGATACTGAAGCGATAGAAGCTATCGATGAAGTAAAGGGGACCTTTTTTAATAGCGGTCAGTATCAGATTATTCTTGGGACAGGAGTGGTCAATAAGGTATTTACAGAAGTCGAATCATTAGGGGTAAATACTGTTGAAAAAGCGGCTCAAGATGAGTATGTAACAGCTCAAGACAGAGGGTTTAAGCGTTTTATGAGAACACTGGGTGATATATTTGTTCCTATTGTTCCTGTGATTGCTGCTACGGGGCTATTTTTGGGATTAAAAGGAGTTGTCTTTAATGATAATGTGCTTCATTTATTTGGTTTATCCGTAAAACACTATCCTGACTATCTGAATTCGCTGGTATCGGTGTTGACAGATACCGTATTTGCCTTTTTGCCAGCTCTTATTACCATGTCAACATTTAGAGTTTTTAGAGGGACACCGATGATCGGTCTTGTGATTGGCTTAATGTTAGTTGCGCCGCAATTACCAAATGCTTATGCTGTTGCTTCAGGTAGCGAAAAAGCCATTATGGTTTTTGGGGTATTGCCAGTCATGGGGGCTCAGGGGTCAGTTGTCACAGCTATCTTGACAGGAATTATCGGAGCCAAGATGGAGAAAAAACTGCGACAAGTGATGCCTAATTCACTAGATCTTATTATGACACCATTTATCACGATGTTAGGTACTATTGTTGTTGCTTTATTTGTTTTTGCTCCTATTGTGCATTGGTTAGAGACAGGTTTAATTAGCCTGACACAACTGTTGATGAATCTTCCGTTTGGTTTAGGAGGGTTCTTTGTAGGAGCAACTTATCCTTTGGCAGTTATCACAGGTTTGCATCATATGTACGTTGTCATTGAAACCTCTCTATTAGCCAATACAGGTTTTAATCAATTGATTACACTATGTGCTATGTATGGTTTTGCTAATCTAGGATCTTGTCTTGCTTTCTATGTCTCTTCTAAAAACCATAAGGTGAGACAGACTGTTATGGGAGCATTTATGTCTCAGTTATTTGGAGTGAGCGAGCCTGTTTTGTTTGGAATTCATTTACGCTATAACTTGAAATCTCTTTATGTTATGTTGTTATCATCAGGACTTGGATCTGCTATATTATCACTTTTTCATATTCAGTCAAATTCTTACGGTTTAGCGGTATTGCCGTCTTATCTCATGTATATTTATGATAGTTACCAGTTATTGATTTACTTTGTTGTCTCAATCTTTAGTTTTCTATTATGTTTTTCATTGACGAAGCTTTTTGCTATCCCTCAAGCGATTTTAGATGAAGATTAGGGTCAATTGTAAGTGTCTAGAGTTTTGAGAATTGAAAAATCTATCTAAGTTTAATATTTGATAATCAAGAGAACAAGAAATTGTTCTCTTTTTGTTTTTTCTGAATTTTGAAGAAGTTGGTTCGTTTGGTGAAATTTGCGATCTTAATGATATTTATGTTAAAGGTTCATCACTTCCTTTTTGGGTATTTTTAGAACAAGAGTTGGTTTATCTTGGCAATAGAGCTATTGAGTTGCCTTTTATGAGTTTAGAAAAAAGGTAGGACTGCTTATGAGAGTGAAAGAGATATATTGGATTAGAAATAAAGGTTATCGCATTGTAGAGCGCAAGCTTGGATATTCCTTTGGTGCTAAATATTGTGAACGAAGCTGGGAAATTCGTCAATATGAAGAGTTGGGCGAGGATTACGATCTTATCAAAGAAAGCAGAATGCTAGATTCTTATCGTGGTTTGACAAACGATTATGATAAAGATCTGCAAATTCTGCAGCAGTCTGGACAACTCTCTATGAATGTCTCGACATATGAAGCTATGAAATTTGTTGTTGAGAATTGGGATGATGATTGGTCACGATCGCCATACAGTTTAAGTTTTTACAGCTCTAAAGATATTGATTGGGGCTATAAACCAGAAGGCAGTTTGAGAGTTTCAGATCACTGGAATTTTGGGTTTGAAGGTGAGCATTGTCCAACAGCTGAACCAGTTGATGGTTGGGCTGTGTGTCGGTTTGAAAATGGTTTGTATCAGTTGATTAAAAAGTTTTAAAAATCAGGAGGTTAATTAATATGACAAAAGAAGAAGCGATTGGGTTTGTGATGAGCACTCTAGGCAGTTCTAAAGAAGAGGTTGAGTCTTGTTTACGTGAGTTAGAGCGTGCAGAGTTAGTACGCTACGATTCACGAGGTGTTGTCGTTAAGCATAAATGCTTCAAAGTAGTTAACTTTTATACGATTCCAAAGTCTTTGATTTCAGATAGAATTTACGATGTTAGTGCTGAAGCTAAATTAGTTTATGCTGTTTTAATGGATGAGGTTTAAGAATGAATCGTAAAAAAATGATGCGAGTAAGACAAAAGCAAGCTAGAAATATCATCATTGTTGAGGCTATGCGTTTGACAGGCTGGTCTAGAGAACGGGTTATCGAGTCTTTAGGTGAATTAGAAGCTGTTGGTTTGGTTAAGTTTCCATCGAACGGAGGCTTTATGATAAAAGAAAATGCCGAGGTGATTTAAAAATGGCTTACGGAAGAATTTCACTCTCTCAAGCAATCAATAGCGATAATTTCTATCAAATCCCAAAAGTGTTGATTGGAACAAAATATTATAAGCGTTTGAAAGCAGAAGCTAAGTTGTTGTTTAGTTTATTAAGAGATAGAATGTCAGCTTCTGTCGAAAATGCCAGGAAAGGCGATATGCGTTTTGTCGATGATGAAGGTGACGTCTTTATCTACTACACGATTGATGAGCTGACAGAAGATCTTGATTGGGGTAAAGATAAAATTAGAAAACTCAAGAAAGAATTGATAAAGTATGGCTTGCTTGATGAGGTTCGTCAAGGTCTTAATAAAGCTAATCGTCTGTATGTGAAAAATGTAGTTTCTGATATTCGTCTTTTAGATATGGATTTTGAAGAGGCAAAAGCCTTGATATCAGCGGACAGCGTAAAATCCGACTTCCGGACAGCGCAAAATCCGACTTCTGGACAGCGTGAAATGCGCTCTCTTGAAATCGCAAAATGCGCAGTAAGTAAGACTAAAGAGAGTGAGACTAAAAAGAGTAAGACTAAAGAGAGCTTTTTAGAGGAGGAAGAGGAGATAAGGGCTTCTTCTGAAAATAAAGAAAATCAGTCTTATCCAATTTCTCGAAAAATTGAACAAGCTACGAAGTATGACAGAGATTATATCTTTGAGCTTGTGCACTCTCAGTTGCTAGCTGAAAATTATTCAAAGTCTAGCGCTGATTATCTCATGTGTCATTTCGATAAGCGTTACGAGTTGGCTCTCGATAATATGCGCTTTGCTAGATCTGCGGAAGCTATCGCAGATTATGTTTTCAACGGCATCTTGCTCGAATATAACAAAATGGCTAGAAAACAAGCTTAAGGCTGACCTTAGCATGTCTTAAAACTGCTTGCTCTTTGACAATTAAATACAACCTCTATCCAGATCAGGCGCAACTATCGAGATACACAAGCGAGGGTAGAGTGTAGTCGCTGGCTCGATGCCAGTCTCGAGTTGCAAGTCTGCCATTCTTGCGGGGGTTCTCGTATCCTTTCAAACGAGGTCATCAAAATACGGTTCATAATATGACAGCATGGGTGTAAATTAACCTTATTTATCGAGTGGAGATATAACATGGATAAATTAAAATATAGCGCAGACAATGTTGTCTGCATTCGTGATTTGAAACAACTAGGCAGAGAGGGAGGTGCTTTTGCTTATTTAGAAACAGGCGAGTTGATAAAGCTTGAACCAAAATATGGAATAGCTAAAAAACGAGGCTATATCAGAGGTGTGGCAGTAGAGCTAAGGCTTAAATTCGAGTATAAGAAAGTCTATGATGCGATAAAACGAATTGATCGAAATGGTATCTTAATCGCAAGACGACAACGCTTTGGTTCATCAACACGTCTAACTTTGACAGGCAAAGGCTACCATCGTAAAAAGCCTTATGACAAAATGAAATATTAGAAAGACAGGTGATTATAGTGTCTAAAAAACAATTAATCAGTCAGCTAGCCGTATCTAGCTTAGCTCTATCGCTAGCTAGTACGCCTATTTCAGCTGATGAAATCGTTCCAGCTGATACAAGCACAGAAGTGACTGTTCCAAGCGATAGTTCGCAACCAACGATTCCTGAAACACAGCCCACTATCCCAAGCGATAGTCAAGATGTACCAGTAGTGCCAAGCGAGCCTAGTGTGCCATCTCAGCCTATCGTTGTTGACGATAGTGTTAGCCCAGAGTTGCCAACGATTCCTTCGACAGGCGGGGAAACAGCGGAAGTGCCAAGTACTTCTGTTGACCCTGTAGAGTCAGAGGTAACTAACCCAAGCGTTCCTGATGCTTCGAATGTATCAAACAATAACGCTACTAGCCCTAGTCAAGGTCAAGATAGCGCTACAGTCGCACCGTCTGCTCCTGAAATTGGGGCAGTTTCAAGTGTTACAGGTCAAGTCGTACAAGCTGTTACATCAGCTAATCCTGTTGAAACAGCTAGTGGGGCAACAGTTGTTAGTACGCAAGATGGGCAAGTTGTTCTTTCAGATGGTTCACAAGTTGAACCTGAAGAAGTTGGAGGTACACGAAACGCTGATAATACCATCTCTATCCCAACATCAAATGGTGAGATGGCGACGCTTCCTGCAACGGGAGATAAAGCGACAGGTATCTTATCAGCGCTTGGCAGTGGCTTAGTCGCTCTAGGGGCTTGGCTATTCAAGAAAAAGCACATTTAGTATTAAAATACGACCAACATGTCGCTAAACTGTGAAGATATTTTAAAAGGAGATTCCAACAATGGAAAATAAGATTTCAAAATTGCGTAAAGCGCAAGAGCGCACAGTCAAAGGTCATGGGTTCTTCCGTAAGACCAAAACAGCAGGGCTTGCTTGTGGGATTATCTTAGGTACTGCCATTTTTGCAGGTGGCGCATCGGCTGATGAGGTAACTGTTACTACTGACACAACACCAGTTGTCACAACTACAGCTAATCCAGCAACCAACCTTGTCGAAGCGCAAGGTCAAGCGTCTAGTGCATCAACTGAAGTAGCTAGTCAGGCAGGTACTCAAACAGGCGTCTTGACACAAGACGTGACTTCTGATGCGCTTAATACAGCTGTCAGTCAAGCGCAAGATGCTGGTGTTACGGTTAATCAAGAAGCGACAGTATCACACGATACACTAGCCAATGCGCAAGCTGATCTGGCTAGTCAAACGCAAGCCGTAGAAGATGCGACAGCTA
>NZ_JBLBUC010000016.1:0-8853 GCF_047290665.1 Streptococcus lishijunsis
GAACTCAATCCTTCAGCTAAATATATAGTGTCCAACTTTTGGGGGGCAGTACATTTCAGCGGTTTTTTGATTTAGTTTACAATCTAAAATATTAGATGCTCAATAGATTTTTGAACTCAATCCGTACTCTTGTCATCTTCATTATCCTGCACATTTTGAATATTAGTTAGAGTTGTCATGTATTATTCTCCATTTATAAGCTACTAAAACATTGTCAAAATAAAAAGACAGTAAACATTTCCAGCTTACTGTAACACTATAAAACAAATTGATTGGGTAGATCACACAGAAGAATAAAGATAACATAAATTTAGTTATGTTATCTTTATTTGACTTGTTCTTCTTTATAATCGCAAGATTCGTTTGAGCAGATGACTTGCTTGCCTCCACGGACCTTTTTCTCAACAAGAAAATCACCAGATTTGGGGCAATCACGTCCGACAGGTTTATCCCACGAGGTAAACTCACACTCTGGATACCTATCACAACCATAAAAAATGCGGTTACGTTTGGTTTTGCGTTCAATAACTTGCCCTTGATGACACAAAGGACACGTAACACCGATTTCTTTAGTGATAGCTTTAGTATTATGACATTCAGGGAAATTACTACAAGCATAGAACTTACCATAACGCCCCAGTTTGATAACCATGGGAGAACCGCAGACATCGCAGTCAAAACCAGCAGGTTCATCTTTAATTTGAATTTTTTCCATCTGGCTCTCAGCTTTTTCCAATTCCTTTTCAAACGGTTTATAGAATTGGTCAATAACAGTCTGCCATTGCTCTTTACCCAGCTCCACTTCATCTAGCTTAGTTTCCATCTCAGCGGTAAAGGCAACATCTACAATATCAGGGAAAAACTCAACAATCAAACCATTGACAATCTCACCAAGCTCTGTCGGCTCAAAGCGTTTAGCTACTAACTTGACATAATAGCGCTTTTGAATCGTATCAAGGGTAGGGGCATAGGTTGAGGGTCTTCCGACACCATTTTCCTCAAGCGTTTTAATGAGAGTTGCTTCTGAATAACGTGCTGGCGGTTGCGTAAAGTGCTGCTCAGCTTTTGTATTCACTTTTTGGACGGTGTCACCTTCTGCCATATCAGGCAACATTTTATTAAGGTCAGAGTCATTGTAAACCGCTAAATACCCTTCAAATTTAATCTGACTGCCATTAGCTGTAAACATAACACCATTTTGTGACAAATTCACTTTCATCGTATCAAAGATAGCAGCGGTCATTTGACTGGCAACAAAACGGTTCCAGATAAGCGTGTAGAGCTTGAGCTGATCTTTATCAAGATACTTGGCAAGGCTCTCAGGTGTCTGATGAACATTTGAGGGTCTAATAGCCTCATGAGCATCTTGAGCACTTGAGCTATTTTTGACACGGCTGGTTTGCTTAGCGTATTGATTTCCGAAACGTTCTGTAATAAATTGTGCCGCCTCGCTCTGTGCAATAGGACTGATACGCGTTGAGTCAGTACGCATATAGGTGATTAAACCTTGTGTGCCATTACTTCCCAGGTTGATTCCTTCATATAATTGCTGCGCGATCATCATGGTTTTTCGTGTCCGAAAATTGATTTTATTGGCAGCATCTTGTTGTAACGAAGAGGTTGTATAAGGTAGCGGAGCATTGCGGCGACGTTGCTTTTTCTCAACCTTATCAACATCAAATGTCTTGTGGGTCAGACGTTTTAGCACTTCTTGGACATCATCATTTGTCTTTAACTGCTTCTTTTTACCATCTAAACCGTAAAAAGAAGCATTAAACAGGCGTGTTCCTTTTTTAAAACTACCATCAATAGTCCAATACTCTTCTGGTTTAAAAGCTTTTATTTCATTTTCACGATCAATGATGAGCTTCAGAGCAACAGACTGGACACGTCCAGCTGACAAGCCTTTTTTGACTTTTTTCCACAAAATAGGTGAGATTGAGTAGCCAACGATACGATCAAGGACACGTCTTGCTTGTTGAGCATCAACCAAGTCCATATCAATAGCTCTAGGTTCCACAAATGCATTTTTGACCGTCTCTTTGGTGATTTCATTAAAGACGACACGATGCTTTTCTTTAGGATCTAAATCAAGAATATGAGCTAAATGCCAAGAAATAGCTTCTCCTTCACGGTCTGGGTCACTTGCTAAGAAAATATGTTTCGCATTTTTTGCTTCTTTTTTGAGGTCATTGATAAGAGGACCTTTGCCTCGGATATTGATATACTGAGGTTCATAGTTATTATCAAAATCAATGGACATGCTGGATTTTTTCAAATCTCGGATATGTCCTACCGAAGCAACGACACGATAAGTACGTCCTAAATATTTTTCAATCGTTTTAGCCTTAGCAGGCGATTCGACGATAACGAGATTTTTTTTAGGGCTATTTTTTTTACGCTTACTAGGCGATTGAGTCTTTTTCGTTTTAGTCGCAGTTGCCATAATAGAATACACTTTCTCATTTGTTTAAACTCTTTGTATCATATCCCACTTTTAGCAACCTGTCAATAAAAAACTTTGCTTTAAAGCTAAAGTCACTCACAAGACCTGATATTCTACAAGAACATCAGCACCACTACTGATACACTTCGCCCCTTCTTGAATCAAGTGGTGACAACCATCTGAATACCCATCTAAGATATTTCCAGGAATAGCAAATACGTCCCTGCCTTCTTCTAAAGCACGCTCGCAAGTAATTAAGCTACCAGATCGACTTTTGGCTTCGCAGACGATAATCCCTTGACAGAGTCCTGCAATAATACGATTGCGCTCTGGAAAATGAAACTTAAGTGGTTTATCACCAGCAGGATATTCGCTTATCAGAAGGTGATTTTTAGCGATATAATCTTGTAAATGCTGATTTTCCTTTGGATAATAGTAATCAAGACCGCTACCAATAACACCAATAGTCGCGCCGCCATTTTTTATAGTTGCCATATGAGCACTGGTGTCGATACCTCTTGCTAAGCCACTGACAATTACAAAGTGATTGCCTAATTCTTGAATGATTTTTTTAACCGACTGATTTCCTATCTGGCTGGCTGATCGTGCTCCTACTACACCTAATTTATGTTTGCTTAAAAGCTCTAGGTTTCCTTGATAAAAGAGGAGAGTCGGAGGATTATAGATTTCTTTTAAAGCCAAAGGATAGACCTTGTCAAGGATAGAAAACGAAGGGAAACGGTTGAATTGTTCTTTTAAGCGCTTAGTATCTAATGATTTATAATTGTCAACGAAAAGAACTGGATTTTTACACTGAGAAACAACCGCTATATCACGTAAAGATAGCGATTTTTCAAATTGTTTTTGATAGTTTAAGACATTTAGAATATTAAGATTCGATAGTCCTGCTTGCTTGAGTTTAAAGAGTTCAAAATTATTCATAAAACTACCTCCACTTCTTTATTCGTAAATTATTGACTAAATAAAAAAACTCAAGATAAACTTGAGTTTTACGTATTTGATGCTAATGTCTTGATGACACGAGCTGGATTTCCCGCCAAAACAACATTACTTCCAAAAGAACTAGTCACAACGCTACCTGCTCCCACGACAACATTGTCTCCCAAACTAACGCCTGGAAGAATAGTGACACCTGCTCCTAGCCACACCTTATCCCCGATAGTGATAGGAGCTCCGTACTCAATCCCAGAGACCCTCTCAATAGGATCCAGAGGATGGATAGGCGTCAGTAGCTGACAATTAGGACCAATCATGGCATCATCACCAATAGTGATAGGACAGACATCAAGGAAGGTTTGATTGAAATTGCTAAAAAATCGCTCTCCAAGATGGATATTAGAGCCATAGTCACACACAAAACCTGTTTCAATATGACAATCCTCACCTACACTTCCTACGAGCTCTTTAAAGAGTTGTGAGCGTTTGGTTGCGTCCTTTTCGTGATTGATAGCCATGATTTTCTCACGTGTTTGTTGGCGCTCATAAATCAAGGCTTTATCCGCAGGATTGTACGGCTGACCAGCTAGCATCTTTTCACGTTCAGTGGGCATAATCTATCTCCTTTATGATGTGAATAATTCTACTAAGGCTATCATAATATAGCACATTGTATAAATACTAATCAGGGCAATATGGCGATAATGTGTCATGACCATATACCCAACAAATTCTCTAATGAAGGCATTGAGACTAAAGTAAAACTTAGTTTTAGCGCCATAGCCGATACATTTGATCCCTTGACTCTTAGCCAATAATAAGGCACGGAAAATATGATAATAATTACTTACCACAGCAAAGCTAGCTTTTTCTGGCATCAATTCAGAAGAAAAACGAATGTTTTCGTAGGTATTTCGCGATTGCGCTTCCAGGATGAGACGTTCCTTCGAGATTCCTTTTTCTAGGGCGTAGTTGGCCATAGCTCGGGCTTCGGAGATGACCTCATCTGGTCCCTGTCCTCCTGAGAGGATAAGCTTACTTTCTGGATGTTTATCTAATAAAAGAATACCCTTATCAATTCGAGCGGCTAATAAGGGAGTTACCGACTCACCTATCAAACCAGCCCCAAGAACCACGATATAATCAAGGGAGGGTTTGCCTAGGTTGATAAAATTGATAACACTTGAGAGTGTATAAAGAGCGCTTTGAATCAACAAATAGATTAAAATCCCGCCAATATAAGCATAAAGAAGATTGAACCAACCTGACAAATGAAAGTGCTCAAGCATCCAAGGAAGTATAAATAGATAAAGGATAATGCCTAAACCTAACCCTAAAGATAATAAATTGGTTACTCTTAACCCCTCACGTCTTAATAATTTAGTCCCATTATAAAGACAGACGGCAATAAATAGAAATGGACCTGATAAAATAAATAAGACCAAAATAACCGCTATTATGGCTAGGATAAAGTAGGTAATATAAAATTCTTGAAGAGTTGAGAGAGATAACACGAAAATAAGACTGCCTAGCAACAACACAATAAAAGCAAATCCGATAAGGAGATTACGTCGCTCCACTTTATAAACTAAAGCAAAAAAGAGTAAACAGGCTAAAAAGATAGCAAAACCAGTCATTCCTTGACCTCCTTTATCAGCGATTTGACAGGCCCAAAGCTGTGGCGATGGATAGGAGTGATACCATAGGTCTTGATAGCAGCCAGATGTTTTGCCGTCGGGTAGCCTGCATTTGCCTTAAAGTCATACTCTGGAAATTGCTGGTCATAGTCTGCCATCAAGCGATCACGTGTCACTTTAGCAACGATTGAGGCCGCCGCAATAGATAAAGAATTCGCATCTCCTTTGATAATGGCTGTTTGCTCAAAAGGAATATCAAGTTCCATAGCATCTATCAAAAGATGTTGGGGCGTTATCGTTAGCATCTCTACTGCTTCTATCATCGCTTTTTGACTAGCTTGATAGATATTGATTTCGTCAATAACCTGATTATCTTTAAGCCCTATTCCTACCGCTAAAGCGTTTTTCATCACCTCGTCAAAGATAAGCTGGTGTTTTGTTTTAGGAATTTTTTTAGAATCGTCCAAGCCTTGGATATGGCAATTTTTAGGTAATATCACAGCTGCTGCAACCACAGGACCTGCTAGAGGACCTCGTCCCACTTCGTCAATACCTGCAATCAACTCTACGCCTTCTTGGTACAATGCTCTTTCATAGCTTAGCATATTTTCTAAACGCTCAAATTCTTTTTGTTCTTTTAAAATCGCTTTTTGGCGTTGAGATATAGCTTGTTGGACCCCTTTTCGGCTATCTTTTTGATAAGATGCCCAGCGAGGATCTTCTAAATCAACAAGCGCTTCTAATGCTTCTTTAATCTCCTTAATCGTTGCCATGTGTCTCCTCAGGAATATCTAGCGTATAAAGCCCTAGCTTACCATCACGGACCTCTTTGACAAATAATTGGTAGAAGCGATCATAATCGTCACGAAAACCTAGTTGTCGTGTGAGAGACATGATGATTTCAGGAGCCTCGTCATCCAAATCAATCCCTTTAAAACGCTCTATCAAACGCTGTGGATAGTGCTCTTTAAAATAATTGATACCAAAAATAGTCACCTCATCCATCGGCAGTAGATTATCTTTAATCGCACCTGTCAGAGCTAGTTTGAGTCCGACTTCTTGGTCTTCAAACTTAGGCCATAAAATCCCTGGAGTATCCAAAACCTCCAAATCTTTATTTGACTTAAGCCATTGTTGACCTTTGGTCACCCCTGGTTTATTGCCTACAACGGCTATTTTTTTTCCTGCTAAGCGATTCATTAAGGTCGATTTGCCAGCGTTTGGAATACCAATAATCATAGTGCGTAAGGTTTCTTTTTGTATCCCACGTAAGCGCAATTTAGCCAGTTTATCTGCCATAAGTGTTTTGGCAGTGTCTGTAACTTTTTTGACGGCTGCTTGCTCTTTGGAATTCAGAGCAAGCGTTTTAATACCTTGCTGGTCAAAAAAACGACACCAAGCTTTCGTCAAAAGAGGATCTGCTAAATCAGCTTTATTTAAAACCATAAGTTTAGGTTTATCTCCGACAATTTTGGTTAACATAGGATTTTGACTAGAGAGCGGTAAGCGGGCATCGACTAAAATCGTGACAAAATCAACATGTTTTATATTTTCTTGGACCTGTCGTCTTGCTTTAGACATGTGCCCTGGAAACCATTGAATAGTAGCCATTATTTTTTCCTTTCTCTTACACTTATCGACTAAATGTATATGATAATATCCCTTCTATTATATCATGAATAGGACATTTCGTCTGCCCTTCTCTTATTTTTTCCATTTACAATACTGACTAAAAATTGTAAAATAACACAAATACCAATCTCTACGAATACCCTCAGGAGGATATAGTGTTACACTTTGATTACTTAGAACAATTGGTAGCATTTGCGGATCTAGGAACACTTTCTGAAGCTGCTAAAGCACTTCATATATCACAGCCCACTCTAACTCGAAACATGAAGCGACTGGAAGAGGAACTCTCAATTCCTCTTTTTAAACGCTACAAAAACAAACTCATCCTAACCGAACAAGGAGATTACACGGTCAAAAAAGCCAGGCAACTACTAGCTGATAGCCAAGATTTTTTAACATCTATCCAAAGATTTTCCCTGCAAGCAACCAAGTTAGTAGGTGGTATTTGTGCACCAGCAGCAGAATGGGAGTTACTAAAACATCTTGACCAATCTAAACTACAAGTGACTTTAGAGCCCCTTGATCGTTTGAGAAAAGGATTATTAGACGAGACCTATCAATTTATCGTGACAGATAAGACTATATCCCAGGACAATATATTGTCTGTACCCTTTTTTGAAGAACAACTCTACCTGTCTGTTCCTAAGACGCATCCTCTAGCTCTAAAAGAAAAACTGACACTTGAGGATCTCCGTCACATGACACTCTTACTTCGCTCTGACCTAGGGGTATGGCAAAATGTAGTCGATAGTCTCTCAGATACAAAATGCATTGTCCAAAAAGATTGGAAAACATACCAAGATTTGATTGAAGCGTCAGCATTGCCAAGCTTTTCTACTAATATAACTCAAGCCTATTTAAAAGATGAGAAGCAAAGTGTCCATATTCCTATCTCAGACAAGGAAGCAACAAAGACATTTTATGTATGTGTACTCTCCAAACATAAAGCCATCCTAGAGATGATTATCCCCAACAAAAAATAAGACGTCTATAACTAAGAACGTCTTATTTTTTTACTTAATCAATAGCAATATAGCGTCTTTGACCACCGTATGACAGATAAGATAACCACTGATGTCCATCAGCCATGACTAGCTTATCATAATTAACACGATTTCCAGCATCGTAGTAGGCAAGGTCAGGACTGGTCATTTTAGGTTCTGTTTTAATAAAGGCGCGCTTTGTAAATTGATAAGAACCTTGAGATGGAAGCGCATTTGTAGAGCTTGGATTAGGGCGTGAGTTAACATAATCCCCTCCCTCAATACCATAATAGGCTTCTAAACTAAGCCCAGAAGCATAAATATCCTTAGCTTCTTGACCCACATAACGCAAATGCCAAGCTTCTGGCATAAAGCCAGTCTCCTTTTCCTTACCAGCTTGGTAGCGCACAATAAAACCATAGTGATGAGCATTATCTTTTAGATAACGACTTGCCGCCTTATCTTCTAGCAGATTCCCTGCTTTATCAGTCATATCAAAGCTAAGACCAGTCTGATGCTCACTATAGCCAGGGCGGGCTGAATAACGATCTGCTACTGCTTGCCCATCACGATTAACATAGTTTTGGTAAAGTGTTTTTTGATAGTCATAAGATCTAAATCCGCTGTAATGATTGCCTACATTATAACCTTTTCTTATCATGTCATTACGCAAATTGATAAAAGCTGACTTAGCCGCTGCTACTTCTCCAGGATTATACTGTGCTGCCAAAGGGTGCTTTTTATTGACAATGATAATCTCATCACCATATTTACCCGTCACACTGTAATAAGAGCCATTGTAATTTAGAGAAGACTGCTTATCAATTGTCGTTGTTGCGGTAGCTACTCCTGACAACACACCTTGTTTATCCTTATAATAAAGATGGATAGCATATTCTCCAGTATTATTTTTATGATCTTTAATAGTCACGCTTGTCACATAATCGCCATTTGACGTTTTATGCGCTTGATACCACACGATATCATCTTGTCCATTTTGTGTAGACCAAATAGGTAACAATACTTCAGAGATGCCTTTAGGGCTCTGAATATCTGTAATAAGAACGTCAAACCCTTTATCTGTCTTATGTTGAATAGAGATCTTCCCTTGTAAATGGCTTACAGATGGTTGATGAGTGATCGTCTTAGTAGTTGTCACCCCTACCATTTTGCCACTGTTTTCGATGTAGTAGAGATG
>NZ_JBLBUC010000016.1:8950-36270 GCF_047290665.1 Streptococcus lishijunsis
TTTTTGCTAGTCCAAACAGGTACTTTAACCGCCTTGATGCCGTTTGAATCAGCTACATTGCTAACTAGTACAGTGAAGTCACCATTAGCTTTTTGTGTCACATTCAAGCTTCCTGTTACTTGAGCTTGAGGTTTTGTGACCGTCTTAGTAGTTGTCACTCCTACCATTTTGCCACTATTTTCGACGTAATAGAGATGAATATTATATTCGCCGTATTCGTTGTTGTGATTAGCACGTTTGACATCTACCTTGTAGCTGCCATCTGTTTGTTTAACCCCATCATACCAGATGATCTCATCTTGGTCATTTTTGCTAGTCCAAACAGGTACTTTAACAGCCTTGATACCATTTGAGTCAGCTACATTGCTAACTAGTACAGTGAAGTCACCATTAGAATTATGCTGGACATTTAGGTGGCCTGTTGGTTGTTGGTTTTGTGTTTGTTGAGACACAGCAATGTCAACATAGCGACGCATACCGTTGTAGCTAATGTAAGAAATCCACTGACGTCCATCAGCCTCTAAAACCTTATCATAATAAACAGATTCTCCCTTCACAAAGACAAATTCAGTCGGTGCAGAACGTTTAGGTTCATTTTTGACGACTGATTCCTTAGTAAATAGATAACGTCCCTTAGGAGCTAGATCTTGTCGTTTATCTGGTGTCTCTTGAGATGGGTTTGTTTCTGTAAGGTTAGCAATATCAGCATAATAACGGGCACCACTATAGCTAATATAGGAAATCCATTGATGACCATCAGCTACCAAACTTTTATCATAATAGACAGAATCCCCTTTGCTAAAGATAAATGTAGGTGCTTCTGAGACTTTAGGAACTGTTTTTATCTCTGTATTTCTTGTAAAGGTATAGCGACCTTGTTCAGGAATATCAAGTGCTACGGGCTCTTTGGGAGAGTCTGAACTAGTATCCTCAGGGATAGATATTGCCTCAAGGACAGGCGCATAGCGACGAATACCGCTATAAGACTTGTAACTAATCCATTCATAACCGTCAGCATTTACAACTTGATCATAATTGACCTTTTGCCCAGCTGTCATGTAAAATTCAGTCGGTGCAGAAACTCTAGGAGTGTTTTTTACCTCAGTGCGTTCTGTAAAGGTATAAGTGCCAGAAGGCTCTAGAGAATCTCCTGCAGATGCAGCGCGACCTTGATAAGATTCTACTGTCGGTGACTCTAATGCTACTGTCTCTGGAGCTTGCTCTTGCTGAGAAAGGTCTTGAACAGCTGAGTCAGCTTGATTATTTTCTTCTGATGTCACTTTTGGTGCTAGAGAGTCACTAGAGATGTCCTCGCTAGCCTCAACCGTATTTTCTGTCGCTACTTCTGTATTAGAAGTAGTACTGATAGGACTTGTACTTGCAGAAACGGACTCAGCTTGGTTAGTAACTATTTTAGTATCATCAGACGTCTGTAAAACAAGTTCATTTGTCGTCGCCTCTTTCATCTCAGACTGAGAAACCGCAGAGACCTCCGCTACTTTTTGTGTACTAGCAGTATTATTTGCCTGCTCTTCAGCCAATGCTTTAGGGCTGAGCATGACACTAGCTGCCAGCAACACAGAAGCTACTCCAAAGGAATACTTCCTTAATGAAAATGTTTGTTTTTCCTTATAAAGATGTCTTTTTGTCATCACCCATCACTCCTTTTCTTTCACTCTTATTATACTACTTTTTCTTTTAAAATGTAACAAAAAATACAATTATATTTCAAAAATGTATCATTTTGTGTCATCTAATCCTAAAATCTCCTTATACTTATCTATTCGTAATGCTTTTTAAAAACGGGCATTTTTTCTTCAAAAAAAGCAATCACTTAAACATAAAAGAAGTGATTGCTTTTAACGTCTTTATCAGACTTGTTTTTTAGATGTCAAATAAATCATCACACTGGTTAGATAAAGGATAATACCTAGTGTTACAAGTAGTTTTTCGTCATCGCTACCTGTTTGTGGCAGATAGTGTTTAGAAGGCGTTTGTTTAAGCGTAGGAGCTATCTGCTGAGCAGTGATTGGCAATTGCCACGTGACACTCAGACCTTCTTGGTCAAATGAGCTTGAGCTTTTCTTATCCTTCTCTTCAAACACAAGGGACTTTTTGAAACTTTCTTTGTACAGGTTTTTCTTCTTAGTTGACGGAGGTGAGATGGATTTATCTTCTGTTTTATGAACTTGTGTATCGATAACATCTATATCAGTACCAGATGGGCTTGGTTTACCATCTAGGTTATCTTTGGCATTTGCCAAAGCTTCCAGAACTTCATCAACCTTAGCTTGACTCGCCTTATCATCAGAAAGAACAGCCTTAGCAAGCGTAAGAGCATGCTCATAGGTTTGTCTTGCTAATTCAGAAGCATTGATATACTTGGCATCTGTGTGTATCAGAGTCTCTGAGGCTGACACAAGATGATGCAGTGCTGCAAAGTCCGTTTTTTGCCCATCTAGAGACGCTTTTGTAGCCTGTAAATGAGTTAAGGCAGTATCAACTTCTGCTTGTGTTACCATGTCTTTAGCTAAGATAAGCTGTGCCAAACGAATGCTAGTATCATAAGCGATTTGCTGGTTAGAGTTGGCATTGTAATAACTAAAATGATCTTTAGTCTTTAACTCATCAGCAAGTTCACTTGCTAGTGCTGTTTTGTCCGTCATTTGACCATTTAATTGGCTTTTAGCGTTGATGAGATTAGCAGTTGCTAAATCAATAGTTGCTTGATCGTGTTTGCTTTCAGATATGGCTTTAGCTTCGTTTAAAGCTTTGATATAAGCTTCTTGCAACGATACGTCAGCGTTATAATACTGGGCTGTCCGCTCAATACTTACAAGCTCTTTTAGTAAATGAATTAAAGCTACTTTACGAATCAAGGTCAATTTTTTACGATTTGATTGATTGGCAAGAACGGATACATCTAGTGCTTCTAAAAATTCGTAACCTTCTGGGAGAGTGGCTATCAGAGTATAGTTACCAAGAGTTATCAACTTGCCATAGTCTGTCTTAGAATACTTGGCTTGAGGTAGGGTAATGATTTTGCCGTCTTCACTTTTTAATTGAAGGATGGAGCCAGTCGGTACACTATCTATATCAATGAGAAGATTGGCTTTGTCTTGGAGTTGGACATAAAAAACTACTTCTGCGACACTATTTTCCTCAGAAATAGTCACGCGCACCTGTCTGTCACTCACCAATTTTGACCATTCTTCATCATAAAGGAAAAGGTCAAAGGTATAGGTGCCAAATGGTAATTTGAGAATACTATCATCTGTATAGCGTGGCAAGTCAGAGACAAGATTTCCCTTATCGTCTTTGACAGAATAAGCAAAGATGATCGGTGCAGGTTCATTGGTATCCACATCCTTAATGGACACATTTACTAAGCCTTTATCCTGTCCTATACTTATCAGATTAGCTACTTTTTCATAGCTTATATTGCCTGCATAGTCTTCTACCGTGTAGTAAAACTGAGAGAGATCTGCAAGATTTAATGGCAAGGTGAAAGAGCCATCTTCATTCTGAGCCACAAAGATTTTATGATCAGAGACAACCACATCACCTGTATCTGTTGTGGTGATTAGCGTTGTTAATCCATTGTCGTCTGCCACAAGATAAAAGACTTGCTCACGGAAAATACCAGACTCCCCTTTGTCAATAGCTTGACGTGGCTTAAAGCTAAAGTTAGTATCGTCATATGTCGCTGTGGTGATCAGTGGTGCTTCTCTATCAATCACCACATCAAAAGACATTCTTTGTACATCAGCACCAGGCACATCAGACGTATAAGTCAGAACATAGCGATACCTACCATCTGCTAAAGGCTTGCCGTCTTTGTCTGTACCACGCCACTCAGTAGGGAAAAGGATACTTGATTTTGGATTATTAGCATCACCACTATAATAATTCTTCTCACCTGATTGTACCTGACTTGTCCAGAGAGGTCTTTTGTATTCTTTATCATCAGCTGCATAGACACTAGCTACTAAATCAGTATAGTTTCTTAGAAAAACACCTTTGAAAGCTAGTGAATCCTGGTTATTATCGCCATTTGGTGAAATAGCTAAATAGGGTTTTCCTTCAGCGTCTAATTCTAACACAAAAACATCATCGTTATTTTTAAATGTCCCTAGGGTTTTCAACGTCAAATCTGTGCGTTTATTAGTAGAGTAGATAAGCTCAGTGCTGCTGGTCACAAGCCCTGTATAGTCTTGACTAATATCAAGGGCTTTAGCTTCATTTTCGACTGGCTCAAAGTAAAAACCGCCTTTACCGTCAGCAAGAAGGTGATAAATCGGCTCTTCTAGGACAGGTAAATTTTGAAAAGCACCACGAAAACCAACATAGGGAATGCTGACGCGTTCGCCACCATCAATAACATCGGTAAAGGTGACAAAGCCTTCAAGATAATAACCATTTGGCATGAGTGTTGTTAGTTCGTTAGCAAATGGACTGGCATCAACTGTTAGTGTCAGCGTTGTTGAACTGTTAGCCTTAATCGTCACACTGCCTCCTGGGATATCTGCTAAAAGACGTGGGGCTAATGTGATAAGGCCATTTTCAACAGTATCTGTCGTTAGCTGCGTGTTGTAGTTAAGTGTCTTATCGTCATTAGTGATATTATGGAGTGTTACCGTGAAGCTAAAGGTATCCTCGACATTTCCCAAAGTGATACTACTATAGTCATCGTCTCCTGTCAGATATAAGCCAGTTGAGATCGCTGCTGCAGTGTCGATAATACCAGCACCTTGTTGACGTGGTGACGTGTAAGCACCTGTTTCCTTATTGGTGTGGGCTTTGGCAGTGGACATCAATAAGGCTTTAACAAGAGCCTCTAATTCCTGCGGGGATTTTGTCGGATAGGTCTTTTGCAGATACTGTTTGACTAATACAGCAGCACCAGCCACATGAGGTGATGCCATGCTTGTTCCTTGCATATTAGCATAGTCATTGTCATTGATAGCGGCATAAATACCTCCACCTGGAGCGGCAAGGTCTGGTTTGAGTTCGCCATCTGCTGTTAATCCCCAGCTTGAAAAGTCAGAGAGTTTATGGGCTTCTGGATTGGGCTTGATGTCAGTATCATTGTTAAAAGCAATCTTATAAGCATTATTGGCTAAGGCTTCTCCAAATTCAAAGGGAATAAAAATAGAAGGAATCGCGATAGCAGACGAATCGAGCTGCATACTAATGTTAGCTTCTCCTGGTCTATTATTAAAGATGACAGCACCGACTGCTCCAGCTGAGATAGCATTGGCAACTTTCTCAGAAAAAGGAATAGCACCACGCTTGATAAGGGCTAATTTGCCAGTCAAATCAAGACCTTCAAAGTCTGAGGTTTCTCCAAGACCTGCATAGACATAGTCATATTCTTTTCCTACTTCAAAGGTAACTGGGCTTTTTTCAGGATTATCAAAAGAACTTTTTCCATAATTGAGATCAGCATTATCTTCTAGTCCAATAATGCTAATCACTTTACTGCCTAGTGTCGTATTGTTATAAGACGCGACGGAGATGGCATCGCGTGCCGTTGATGGGCTACCTACCAAACCATAATCTGGATTATCAGCAGAAGGATTCGAATGACCAGAACCAAAGGCACCGTCATTTCCAGCAGCGATAACGACTGATACCCCTGAGCGACGTGCCAACTCTATGGCTGCACTTACCGCATCTTCTGTATTAACTAAGGAACCGTTGGCACCACCTAGGCTGAGATTGATACTATCAGCCCCTAATTTGACCGCATCTTCAATAGCTTTGGCATATAAAGCAGCTCCTGTGCTTGTTTTGATGTCTGAAAAGACCCGCATAAACATGACTTGAGCTTCTGGTGCGACACCGTACATGAGTTGCCCTGACACAGGTTTAGAAGGGTTTCCAGCAGCAATACTGGTCACATGCATCCCGTGAGAACGCTTGGCTTCTTCTTTTAGGACATTGTTAACATCGACATAGTTATAACCAAAGACAACCTTATCACTAAACCATTCACCATAATCGATACCAGCGGCTGCTTTAGCGGCTTCTAGTTCTTCTTTGCTTTTATATTTGGCTGTTGACACATCAGATAAGCGAAGAACATCATGCTCGAGATCCAAACCAGAGTCAATAACAGCCACAATCGTTCCTTCTCCTTTGTAGCCACTGTCCCAAACACTTGGGACAGTGATAATGGCATTGCTATCTTTATTTTGAGGCCTTGCTTCACCCTGATAGCTCGATTCTTCAACGGATGGTGTAGAAAGTTCAATATTTCCGATTTCTTCACTAGAAGTGGTTGCAATAGGACTGTTTGATGTGTCATCTAAGGGAGATAGTTCGACATCTAACACCTCAGTATCAGCTTGAGGAGATTCTTGCTCGCCTATAAGGATAGTCTCACTTGAAGTGACCTCTGATACAGCATTTGGTGTCTCAACAGGTGTACTAAGTAAGTCATCAGATAAGGTCTCAGATGGCGTTGATGTCACTGTCTGTACTTGAGGACTGGTAGTCGCCTCCAGCTCGTCGGCAGCTACACCACTAGCTCCAAATAAAAAGACGGCACCCAAAAGAACGGATACTGCCCCTATTTTATACTTGCGAAGTGAGAATGTTTCTCTCTTTTTCATAATAATCCTCCTTGATTGTAATGAACATGGTAGAACCAATACCTACATTAAAGCATAAAAAACCCTTTATTGCAAGTATATTCTGAAAATTGCACCTATTATGACACTTGTCCTTGTCTTTCACGACAAGATAAAAAGAGCCAACGGCTCTTCTTTTGAGATATTATTGTCGTCTTTCTTCTACCAATGTTGCAAAAAAGTCAACCGTACTAGGGTCTTGATGGTTGAAAAAGAGACTTTCTTTGGTGTCCAATGTCAAAATAGCAGCCATATCATCTTCAGACAGACTAAAATCAAAGACATCACTATTTTCTATCATGCGTTCTTTTTTGACAGATTTGGTCAAGCAAACAATGCCTCTTTCGACCTGCCAGCGTACCATCACTTGCGCTGTGGTTTTGCCATATTGTCTTGTGCTGCTATTTGCTGATTGAATGGGTGCAATTCAACTTGATTGACCTGTGGTGTTATCTCATTGAAGGCAACCAAATCACTCAAGCGATCTGGGTAAAAATTGCTGACCCCAATAGCACGTAATTTCCCTTCTTGATATAAGTCCTCAAGCGCACGATAAGCCCCGTAATAATCTGAAAATGGTTGGTGTAGTAACATCAAGTCTAAATACTCTAACTGCATACGCTCTAGCGAATCTAAGACAGATTGATAGGCTTTTTCATAGCCATACTGATCAATCCAGACTTTACTTGTGATAAAGACCTCGTCACGATTGATACCAGATTCTTTGAGCGCTTGTCCTACTTCTGCTTCATTCCCATAGGCTTGTGCTGTATCAATATGACGATAGCCCACTTCTAAAGCGTCAAGGACTGCCTGCTTGGTTTCGTTTTTAGGAATTTGATAAACCCCAAAGCCTAAAATCGGCATGTTAACACCATTATTCAATGTCACAGTTTTCATATAAGCACCTCACATAACTAAGATAATCCTAGTATAGCGCCAAAACTGCCATTTGTACAATACTTATTTAGTATATCACTATTCAAATATGAATAGTGATATATGATACTTATCCAAGATAAATGATACGATCACATTGTTTAGCTTGCTCTATATTATGTGTCACTAAAAGGAGTGTTTTACCATAGTTATCACGGAGTGCTACGATACGCTCAAAAGATTCTTGAGCAAGCTTGGGATCCAGAGCGCCAGTCGGCTCATCGGCTAAAAGAATATCACCTGGTTTTAAAATCGCTCTTGCAATAGCTACTCTTTCTTGTTCACCACCAGATAACGTGTTGACTTTAGCCTCTAGCTTATCTTTTAGGTAGACAAAAGCGAGCGCTTCTTCTATTTTTTGGCGCTTAGTAGGTTGAGAATGCTTGTCAAAGCGTAAGGCCAATATCAGATTGTCCCAAACACTAGCTGTCTGAATGAGGGCGTTAGACTGAAAAAGATAGTTAATCCTATGCCTGCGGTAATACACAGCTTTTCGACTATTGACTGTTGGAAGTGACTGTCCGTCTATCTTTATCACTCCTTCTTCAATCGGCTCTAAAAGTCCTACCATATTTAAAAGTGTTGATTTCCCACAACCAGATGGACCCACCAGAGCTACAACTTCTCCTTTGTGAATCGAAAAAGATAAGTCTGAAAATAGTTTTTTAGTTGCAAATTGTTTAGATAGGTTTTCAACCCTAATCATTGTCATGACATCTCCTTTATCACTGTCAGTAAACGGCTACTTTCTTGTCTCCATTGATAAGCGTAGAGAAAAGCTAGCTGGAGAAAGAAGGCCACAAGACTAACCACAACCCCTAAGCTAGAGCCTGTTAAGATTGATAGCACAGCTTGTCCTATTGTCGTCAGACTCAATAACGATAGTACTCCTCTATAACGTTGCCAAAATGAGTAGCCAAGCAAGTAAGAAACAGCAAGACGTTCACGATACAACGTTTGGTATCCTAATACTAACATATAAAACACAACGATTGACAACACAAGTAATAGAAGCAGCAAACTTCCAAAGAGGCTAAATGTATAGAGAAGATCTTTTTGAAGACCATTGATAAATGACTTGACTTTTGTAAAGGAAACGGCATTATCTTCTAATTGATAGTTTGGATGGGACAAAACTTGCCGTACCTGTTGATAAACATCATCATCTCTTAATTTTAAGATACCATTTAGACCTGATACAAAAAGATTTGCTGTTTCTAAAAAGTAAAGGTTTTCAGAAGAGGCTACAAAAATAATAGGATTTTGACTGAAAGCGCCATAACGGCCATCAGATGACCAGGTGAAAATGTCCTCTTTGACAGGATAAGATCTAAATAAAAACTGTTTGTCCTGTGTAAAGCGTGTTGTAATATCACCATCATAGACCTGTACACTTTCTTTGAGATAAGCCATCATTTTCTCTTTTTCCTTAGGCGAGAGTGTGTCTGGGAGAAGATAGAGCCTCACCCCCTCTTTAATCGCTTTGATTTCCTCATCACTTAGGAAAATCCCTTTTTCAAGAAGATACTGATAAGAATAAGTCATATACCAAAATGGCTGAGATGGTAATGTTTGATAGGCCGCTACTTGATTCAACCAATCGTGATCATAGTACTCGCCCTGCGCCAGATAAACTCCGTCTATGCTACTAATATCTCGATATAAGCGGTAAAAGCTTTCTTCTAGACTGTGGCTAGTCCCTGCATAGATACCTTCATCATCCCCTTCACTGATGCTCTCAATGACATACATATCTTCAACCTCTTGCCATTGTCTTGCTAGACGTATATTCCCTTCAAATTGTCTCAGAGGTCGATCTAAACTATAACTAAGAGCTAGAAGACTGGCTGCTAACCCCATATAAATCAAGAAAGCGCAAGCTATTAACAACCTTATAGGGAGGCGACGATGGAGGGCAGATAAGGGAGAGATCCCAAAAAGGATAAGACTTGGCAAAAGAAGGGCTACTATCAGTAAAACGACACTCAAATAAGTCCCTAATACTATATGGATATAAAGTTTAAAACCAAAAGCTAGCCAACCGGATAGTATCCAAATACTAAGCGCTATAATAGGACTCACCAATAATGAAAAAATCACAAAAGGACTAAAAAGAGCTCGCCAGAGATCAGTCTTACTCCAACCTAGTAGTATCAAACTGCCAAAATGCTCAAAGTGCTTGATGATAAGAATCATCAAGAGGATAAAAAGGATAAAGGTACTGACCACTAGAAGAACAGCTAAGATGATAGCCGTAAGACCTCTATCAATATAACTGCCAAAGCTAGCCTTGGTCAAATCCTCTTTAGCTAGACCCGTACGAACAGATAAGTCCTCTAAAAAACGTTCCTTATCTTCATCATTTGCAAAACCTTTGATATGAAAGATCCCCATGAGCTGATGCGATACGCTTTCTGCTCGACTATCTAATCTATCTATAATGACTGGTAAAGTAAATAAAGGTCTAGGAAGAGACGCTAGACGATTAACCTCTCCTTTATCAAGCCCAATTGTCTTGGTCTTATCGCTCTCGTCTAATAACCGTTTGATGGTTCTCTGACTAAGCACCTCGTGTCCATTAAAAGATACGGACGAAAAGTGCTCTGCAGCTCCCATAATGTCAATGTAGTATTTAGCAACTGTACTACCGTCTGTATGACCACTACGTTGTGTCCAGATAGCTAAGTCCTTACGCTCACTCAGATAAGCAAATGCCTCTTGACTTGATTCTGTGCTCAACTGCTGAAGGTAGATGTGCAGCGTTTCTGTGTCTTGGTTGTAAGTTTCCCATTCTTGCTGATAGGCAAGGCCTGTCAAAAAAATGGCCATCAAAGCCATAAGAAGACTTTGAACGGCCACTAGAAACATTACCAAATACCTCACTCGACCTCGTAAGATATGATTAGATACCATAAGCTATCCTCGACAATTCTACGAATCAAGTGATTTTCTATCTCGTAAAAATAACTTGAAAACGTTTTCTATAATTTTATGATACTTTAAAATATGACATATGTCAAGTTTTTTTTCTGATAAGTAAAGCAAACTAATTAAGCAATCACTTCTACATACTTGGCAAGTTGTTTGAGGGCTTCTTGACTAACGCTATCTGTCAAGACAGCTGTCAGTTGACTTAGCTGGCACAAAGAAGCAAAGTCACTTTTGCCAACCTTAGATGAATCAAGTAACAAATAGCGCTCCAAAGAATGTGCAAAGGCCAGCTTTTGGGTATAGGCTTCTGCTACTGTTGAGGTCATCACCTCATTATCCTTGACCCCATTACTACTAAAAAACATCTTATTGAAATGCATGGTCTCTAAAATACTATTAGTAATCTCGCCGACAAAAGATTCTGTCACCTGACGCATCTCACCGCCTAACAAAAACACTCGAAAACTGTCGCTCTGCTTTTGTAACAATAATTGAAAAACAGGCAAACAATTGGTAATGACCGTAAGGTGCTTCGTCCTTATCTCGCCTACAAGACACTCAACTGTCGTCCCTGGACCTAAAAAAATGGTATCTCCCTCTTCGATGAGATCAGCTGCTAACTTGGCAATTTCCTGCTTTTCTTTGATATGATAGGTGTGCTTTTCCTTATGAGAATATTCTTGATACTGAAAAGCATTGTTGCTACGAGCACCACCATGAATCTTAGTCAGCACTCCTTTTTCCTCTAACTCAGCAAAATCTCTGCGAACCGTCATATCTGTCACCTGAAACATCTCCATAATATCGCTCACGCGGATAGTCCCTTTTTGATGTACCAACTTTGTAATGGCTTCTAAACGCTGTGCTTTATTCATCCTCATCCTCCTCTATGTCTATTTTAACCCATTTCACACAAAAAGACCATTAGATGTTATGATTGCCTTATCAATACTACCAATCGTTTAAAACAAGCCGTCTAAACCAAAAAATCAACTTGGCTAGCCAAGTTGATTAGGAGATTTATGAAAAAGAAAAGTTTATTAGGATAGATATAGTATAAGAGATAAAGCTTAAAGAAAGCTTATGATTATTCTTGATATTGTGCTTGTTGCATCTGATGATAAACCCCTTTTTTAGCCATCAAATCACTGTGATTTCCGTATTCGACAATATTACCATTCATCATAACAAGGATTATATCAGCGGTCTCAATGGTCGATAAGCGATGAGCAATGATAAAGCTGGTCCGTCCTATCATCAGAGTCTCTAGGGCATCTTGTATCAATGCTTCTGTCCGTGTATCAATAGAAGATGTCGCTTCATCTAAAATCAATACTTTCGGACGTTTCACAAAAATGCGAGCAATCGTCAATAGCTGCCGTTGCCCTTGTGACAAAGAAGCACCAGCATCCGATAAGTAAGTATCGTAACCTTGAGGTAATTGACGAATGAAAAAATCAGCGTTTGCCGCTTTTGCCGCTGCAACAACTTGCTCCCTACTCGCACTAGGACAACCATAAGCAATATTATCATGAATGGTTGCACTTTTGAGCCACGTTTCTTGTAACACCATACCAATCTGTGCCCGTAGCTCTTCTTTACTATAATCACTGATCGCTGTGCCATCTAAAAGAATTTGCCCCTCATCCACTTCGTAAAAACGCATCAATAAATTGATAAGTGTTGATTTGCCAGCACCTGTGGGACCTACAATGGCTACTTTTGAGTCTTGAGGAATCGTGAGATTAACATCATGAATAAGTTGATTGTCTTTGTCATAGCCAAAGCTGACATGCTCAAATCTAATATGCCCCTGTACCTTTTTCGCCTCTAACGTCTTTTTAGGAGCTTTTTCCGTTATCGGCTCATCTAAAAGATGATACAGACGCTGAGCACAAGCAAGGGCGCTCTGTAACTCTGATAAGACAGAGGATATATCATTGAAAGGCTTGGTATATTGATTGACGTAATTTAAAAACGTCACAAGCTCCCCTATGCTAAAAGCCCCCGCCATAATACGCCATGCTCCGACACCAGCCAGTAAGGCATAGATTAAACTATTGATAAAGCGTGTGCTAGGATTGACCGTTGAAGAATAAAAAATCGCCTGTTGTGACTCATCTGCATAGCGATTATTGATAGTATTAAACCGCTCTATGCTCTTGTCTTGGGCATTATAGAGCTCTACTAAGCTAGTTTGGCGTAACATCTCCTCAATATACTGCGTTTGCTGACCACGAGCTTTTAGCTGCCTATGGTAAAATTGGTAACTTTTTTGAGCAATAAAGCGTGCCAAATATAAAGACAACGGTGTCAACACTAACACTAAACAAAGCATGAGTTTATCAATCGTTGCCATAGTGATAATGGTGACGATAATAGTCAAAACCCCTATGAAAAATTGATTAAAAACCATTAAAAGACCAGTTGAGAGTTGCTCGGTGTCAGTTGTCACACGACTAACCAGATCACCAATCGCATGTCGATCAAGATAAGCAATAGGAAGCTTATCGATTTTCAGCATAACCGCTTGTCGCAAGTGACTGACATAGGTATAGACAAGACGATTATAGATAAGAGGATTGAACCACTGCACCAGTGTATTGAGCACAATGACCCCTACCATCTGCCAAATGATTGGCATAATGAGAGTATGGTTGTTAGGATAAACAACCACATCAACTGCCCGACCGATTAAGATGGGCAAATAAACGGTAAAAGCTACCTGTAAGAGCGTCCCAATGCTAGCTAGGAAAAACCATAGGTGCTGTGATAAAATAGCGCTACTTAAACGTCTAAGAGGTGACGGAGCTATCCCTTTAGCCTTCATTAGCTTCTCCTTTCTGATGTTGTGACGCATGAATCGCTTGATAAAGGTCATTTTCTTTAAGCAGCGTTTCATGATTAGCAAACCCTGCTTGGTAGCCTTGATCAAGCACTAAAATCGTATCAGCTTGCCGTAAGCTATTTGTTCTTTGGGAAATCATAACCACAGTGGTGTTTTTAAGCTCTTTTAGGCTGTTTAATAATTTAGCTTCTGTCACGTAATCAAGAGCTGAGGTTGCATCATCCAATATTAAAAAAGGTGTTTTTTTGACCAAGGCGCGTGCTATGGTCAAACGTTGCCGTTGGCCACCAGAAAAATTACGCCCGAAAGCGCTGACAACAGCGTCTAATTGGCCTTCTTTTTCAGAGACAAAATCCTTAGCTTGAGCCATCTCAAGAGCCCTCCATAGCTCCTCATCGCTAACAGAATCGCTCAAACCCAATGTCAAGTTTGAACGGATTGTTCCTTGGAAAAGCTCTGCTTTTTGTGGGACAACCCGAACCATATCGCGCCATTGTCGCATCGAAGCAGGCGATTTTCCGTGATGATAAAGCATCAGTATTCCTTTTTGAGGTCTATAAAGACAGCTAAGTAGATGGACAAGGCTTGATTTCCCAGCTCCTGTTCCCCCTATAATCCCTAAAAAGTCACCAGTTTGTACCTTAATGTCAAGATGATTTAGCGCAGGTTCAGCTGACGTAGGATACCTAAAAGACATATCCTCTATCACAATAGCGTAATCACTAGAGTACATCACCTCAAGCTGTTCATCTATTGGCTCGACGGGTCTATCAAAGACCTCCTGAACACGCTTGGCGCTGATAAAGCTCTGATTGAGCGAGGTGACAAGCATCGTCATCTTCAACAGTTCTGTCAATATCTGAAGCAAATAATTGACCAAGGCAATCAAAAGCCCTTGACTTAAAACGCCTTTTCCTACTGCTACATTTCCCTGCCACAAGATGATCATCAGCGTCCCATTGACAACTATATAAGTCAATGGCGTCACCAAACTAGACCAAAAACCTGCTTGCATTTGTAAATTTGTATAAGCATCGTTGGCACTAGCAAAAACAGCTTCTTCTCTAGGCAGTTGATTGAAGGCTCGAATGACTCTCATCCCTTCTAGCTGCTCTCTTGTCTGTGTCACAATCTTCTCTAGCGCAAGCCGAATCTTAGCATAAAGAGGGTTTAGCTGCCTTGACATAATAATCACAATCAAAAACAAAAGGGTGACCATTATCAGAAAATCTATGGTAATACTTGGACTAATGCTAAAAGCCATGATAATCGCACCAAAAACAATAATCGGTGCTCTCAAAAATAACCGTAAAAATTGATTGATACCTGTTTGAATCTGATAAGTATCACTGCTTAAGCGGGTAATTAAGCTAGAGCTGGTCAGCTTATCACGATTTTCTTGGCTCAGTTGGATGATATGCTTATAGAGGTCTTGGCTGAGCACTCTAGTGTAGCCAACGGCAGCTTTAGCTGAAAAATACTGGGCACTTATCGCGACAATAACACCTATAGTTGCTAATCCAAACAATAAGCCTATCATCAGATACAAGTCATGACTATTATGCTGAGGAATAATACTATCTACTATTTGAGCGATAATCAAAGGTACCATCAACTCAAATAAAGCTTCTAACAATTTAAAAAGGGGACCCAAGATTGCCTCTTTAAGATACCCCTTTACGTAGTAGGTTAATGATTTCATAGTTTTTCTAAGATTTGTTCTGATGTTTTGACATTAAGAGCTTACCAATTCAACCATTTGATAAGCCATAAGTTGACATATACCTCACGAGCGTAGTAGATATTACCACCATTTTTATAGAGCCTGCCTCCTGATATGAGCGCCAGAGGATGATGGTAAAAGTAGGATTCACCTGTCGTATTACCTAAGCTTGGTGCTACCACATCTCGTGAGTAGGTCCTTGCTAAATCAACTGTATGTTTACCACCATGCGCTGCGACATAATCAATATAGCCGCTTCCAAAGTTATAGGCTTGAACAGCACTCCAGACATCTGTTGATTTTTCCTGAGCTAGCTCTATATTGCGGCTTAAAAGCTTGACACCCTGCTCTATGCTGGTCTTTGAGTCTGTGATAGTATTGGCTTCTCCTGTGACACTTTCACTGGACTGCATCACATCTAGTGCTGCTCCTTTTGTCTCTGTATAAATCATAGCTAGCACCAAATCCACATTAGCACTGGTGTCATTTTCAGATAGGCTCTCAACCACCATATCACGATAGCTCTCTACTTTCTGGACGCTTTCATGAATCATATATAGGCGATAAACGCAAAAGATAATGAATAATAGTCCTATAAGACGTCTCAGTCGTTTCAACATATTATTTGCTTTTAATGTCCTCTATATTTTTGATTAAAATGGAGTAAGTCCCGTTATCATTTTGGATAAATTCGACAGACTCGGCATCTTGATAAATAGCATTAGGGACAATCAGCTCTATGCCATTAGACAAGGATAATTTTTGGTTTTCTAGCTTTTTGACTTGACGTGAATAATCAATATCAGCTATTGGGACCGGCTCCGGTAGGCTTTCTTTCACACGGTCCACAAAAGTCAGTCGCGCTGTAAGGTTATCATCAAACAGTTGGTCAGCTAATTTTTCAGGCGACAACTCATTGTCCTCTTCAAGGTGCTGATAAAGCGTCGATTTTACCTTCGTTTGAAAGTTAAAATCATCTTTATGAAACTGCTCCGCCACTTTTCTGGCTGTCTGTTCGACTTGTTTGATCGATTTTTTGACAGACTCTTTTGGCGTTACTTGGAGCACCTTCTCTGAAAAATAGTTGCTGAAACTCCCATCATGCTTGATCCGTTTTTCAATAAGATAGTAATCCCCTGTTTTTTTGGCGATAACCAAAGCTTCATCTGGTGCTTGAGCACCAGATGGAAGGTTGTTAGGGACTAAGCGAATGGGTCTATCGCTTGTATCATCAACATGGGCAAGTTGCTCACGAAGTGCCAGACGTAAAAAAGCACGGTAAGGTTGCCCTTCTAAATCAAAATCGATAAAGACCAAATCATTGGTCTTTTGATTATCTGACAGCACAAACGCTTCACGCCAGTCGTTAGCCATGACTTTAGACCAAGCCATTAAATCATCGTTTAGATGTGACAACTGAGGATGTTCAGCATCAAAACGCCCACGCTTGGCATCATCGCTAAAGACCTTGGCTAATTTCTTTTGAAAATAAGCATCTAAATTGGGTGTGACCAATAGTTCGTGATGCGACAATTGAATGTCAGGATGACTTGGTGAAAATTGATGAATGATGAGGTGCCTGATGTAAAAGTCCATCACGACATCACCCCTTCATAGAGAGGGTAGGCATCTGTCAATACTTTAATCTCAGAGCGTACCTTATCACATACAGCTTTGTCCTTGTGATTTTCTAATGTTAAAATCATCAGTTCAGCAATACGTCGAGCTTCTTTTTCTCCCATCCCTCGACTGGTAATAGCGGGTGACCCAATACGGATACCAGAGGTTTTAAAGGGTGACAACCTTTCATAAGGAATGGCGTTTTTATTAAGCGTAATATTGACTTCCTCTAAAATATCTTGAGCTTGTTTGCCATTTTCGACGACTTGTGTCACATCGACAAGAAAGAGATGGTTGTCCGTACCACCTGAGATGACACGAAACTTAGGGTGCTTATCAAAAACGTCAGCCATCGCCTTAGCATTATCAATCACCGCCTGTCCATATCGTTTAAAGGCAGGGTCTAGTGCTTCTTTGAAAGCTACAGCCTTGGCAGCAATGACATGCTCTAAAGGACCGCCTTGTAAACCAGGGAAAATAGCTGAGTTAATCTTTTTAGCCAATACTTCATCATTGGTCAAAATCAAGCCGCCACGAGGACCACGAAGGGTCTTATGGGTCGTTGAGGTAGTGATATGAGCATAAGGAACTGGACTTTGGTGATGACCAGTCGCAACTAAGCCTGCGATATGAGCCATATCTACCATAAGGTAAGCACCAACACTATCAGCAATAGCACGAAAACGTGCAAAATCAATTGGTCTAGAATAAGCTGAGGCTCCAGCTACAATCAATTTGGGCCTCACTTCTTGAGCTAGAGCTAAAATAGCCTCATAATCAAGACGCTCTGTCTCTTTATCCACATTATAAGAGACAAAGTTGTAAGTCTGTCCAGAGAAACTCACCGCAGCACCATGTGTCAGATGCCCTCCAGCCGATAAGTCCATACCAAGAACGGTATCTCCTGGCTTAATCAAAGCCATATAAGCCGCTGCATTCGCCTGACTACCAGAGTGTGCTTGTACATTAGCAAATTGAGCACCAAAGAGTGCTTTAGCACGTTCAATAGCCAAACGTTCAACCACATCGACATAATCTGTGCCACCATAATAGCGTTTTCCAGGGTACCCTTCGGCATATTTGTTGGTCAATAAACTTCCTTGAGCTTTCATGACTGCTTTTGAGACGACATTTTCAGACGCAATGAGCTCAATATTATCTTGTTGACGCTTTTCTTCAGCAGAAATAGCGTCCCACAATTCCTTGTCAAATGCCTTGTAATCTTCCTTATCAAAAATCATCTTACTCTCCTTTTTTCCTACATGATCACCTAAAAGCTCAGGTACTACCTGCAATAAGTCTTCTACGGTGATTGCACCCTGTCTTAACACAGACATGGACTCTTTTGAGATGTCAATAATCGTCGAATCAAGCCCACTGATAGCACTATCATCGGCTAGCCCTTCTATCTGATAGTCAAAAGTAGCCCTGATATCTTGAAAAATCTGTCCACTGTCTTCTCCAGATAGATTGGCTGAAGGCCCAATCAAAGGTCCTGTTTGTTTGATAATTTCTAGTGTTTTAGAGTGATTTGGCATCCTAAAACCAACTGTCTCATACCCAGAATTTATCCAATCAGGAACCTTATCATTAGCCTTTAGAATAATCGTTAGCGGCCCTGGTAAAAACGCATCACACAACTTCTTTAAATAAGGTGGTTGCTCTTTAGAATAATCTAAAATAGTCTGGTAAGAGGCGACATTTAAATTCATTGCTTTAGCTCTAGGGCGTTGTTTCAGTGCGTAAACGTTATCAACAGCTTCTTGGTCAAAAGCTTTGGCAAAAAGCCCGTAAACCGTCTCTGTCGGTAAAATGACAGAACGTCCTGCTTCAAGCAGCTCAATCATCCTATCCATTAGCCATCACCACCATTCTATCGTGTCCAAACATATCCTTAATCACACGAACGTGCGCCTGTGGAAAGCTTTCTTGAAAAAGAGTCTTCACATAATCTCCTTGCTTATAGCCAATCTCTACATAGATCTTGCCTTGAGGTTTTAGATGATGACTAGCTTTTTGGATAAGTTGGCGATAAATAGCATAACCATCTTCTTTGGCAAACAAGGCTAGATGAGGTTCAGACAGCAACACATTTGTCCCTACCTCTTCCTTATCGTCATAAGAGATATATGGAGGATTGGAGACGATAATATCAAATTGCCCTGTGATAGCTTGATATAAATCTGACTGAATAAACGTAACATCAACATCTAGCCTAGCCGCATTGGTCTGTGCCACTTGTAAGGCTTCCGCTGAAATATCACTAGCCTTAATCTGCCAATCAGGTCTGTTAGCTTTTAGAGAAAGCGCTATCGCACCACTACCTGTTCCAATATCAAGTAAACTGATAGTTTGGGTATCATTTTCACTCAAAATAAGCTCTACCAATTCTTGCGTCTCTGCTCTAGGAATCAAGACCCGCTCATCTACCGTAAAACTAAGCCCACAAAACTCAGCCTGCCCAATAATATACTGAGCTGGTTTATGAGCAGCCAACTGCTTATAAATCTCATCTAGCAAGGTCTTATCTTCTAAGCTAATCGGCTGATTTTGATGGAGAAGATAATCAAGAGTTGTCCATTTTTTCAAAGCTTTAAATGTAAAAGCTAGACTTTCTTTTTCTTCGCCCAGCAAATCTAGCTGTTTTTCATAAGTGCTAAAGGCTTGCGCGTAATTCATTAGTTATTTAACTTTTCTAATTTTTGGGTTTGGTCGTACAATACCAAAGCATCGACCACTTCGTCTAATTTTCCAGATAAAATCGTGTCTAACTTTTGAAGTGTCAATCCAATACGATGGTCAGTGACACGGTTTTGTGGGAAGTTGTAAGTACGAATACGCTCTGAGCGATCCCCTGTACCGATCGTTGATTTACGCTCTGCATCTTGCTCATCTTGTGCGATTTGTGCAAAATGATCTGCTACGCGTGCTCTAATAATCTTCATCGCCTTATCACGATTCTTTTGCTGAGTACGCTCTTCTTGCATTTCAACTTTAATGTTTGTCGGTAAATGCACGATACGTACTGCAGTTGCTACCTTATTGACATTTTGACCCCCTGCACCAGAAGCGTGATAGATGTCAATGCGCAAATCTTTAGGATCAATATCGTATTCAACTTCTTCGATTTCAGGCATGACCAAGACAGTGGCTGTTGACGTATGGACACGTCCTTGACTTTCAGTCACTGGGACACGCTGAACACGGTGAGCACCTGATTCGTATTTTAATTTTGAATAAACCGATTGCCCAGAAACCATAGCGACTACCTCTTTGATACCCCCGACACCATTGACAGAGGTTTCAAGCACTTCAAAGCGCCAACCTTGGCTTTCAGCGTATTTTTGGTACATTGAGAGTAAATCACCTGCAAAAAGGGCAGCTTCATCACCACCTGCAGCCCCACGAATCTCAAGGATGATATTTTTATCGTCATTGGGATCTTTAGGCAAAAGCAAGATTTTAAGTTGCTCTTCATAGCTTTCTTTGGCTGCTTTAGATTCTTTTAGCTCTTCTTTAGCCATTTCCTCCAACTCAGCATCGCCACCAGCATCTTTAATCATCTCTTCAGCATCTTCTATGGCTTGTAAGACTTTTTTATAATCACGATAAACTGCCACAGTCTCACGTGTATTGGCCTCTTCACGAGAGAGCTCCATAAAGCGTTTGGTATCTGAGACAACATCTGGATCGCTTAAAAGCTCTCCTAGCTCCTCATAGCGATCTTCAACAGCCTGTAATTGATCATAGATATTCATGTTAACTGCTTTCTCCTTGCTTTTTTAATCAGTCAATTGGGGATGGAAATAATGTTTTCGACAAACAGGAATGTAAGTTTCGTTACCTCCGATTTGGATTTGGTTACCTTCATAGACAGGTTGTCCATTTTCTGTACGTAAAACCATGGTAGCTTTTTTAGAGCAAAACTGACAAATGGTCTTGATTTCTTCAATCTTGTCAGCTAATAATAAAAGGTACTTAGAACCTTCAAAAAGCTCATTTTGAAAATCATTTTTCAAGCCAAATGCCATAACAGGAATCGCATCTTCATCGACAAGTTTGGCTAAATCATAGACATTTTGCTTACTTAAAAACTGACATTCATCTATTAAAACACAATACGGTTTTTCTGGTAGCTCTCTAATCAAAGCCACTATATCTGTCGTCTTATCCACTGGTATCGCTTTTCTTCGCATACCAATGCGGCTAGAAACCACTCCAAATCCGTCTCTTGTATCTAGCGCACTGGTCATAATCACAACAGGTTTTCCTTGCTCTTCATAATTATGGGCTACTTTTAAGATTTCAATGGTCTTTCCAGAATTCATCGTTCCATACTTATAGTAGAGTTGTGCCAAAATGCCTTCCCACCTTCTAATAGTATCCTACTCATTATATCAAAAAAAAGAAGATGTTGCTATATCAATATAAACAGATGATATATCCGTCCAGCTACTTCTTTAAGTCACAGTTTGGGAGATTTGTGATATAATAACAAGATAATTGTCATTATGTCATAAGGAGTTCTATAGGATGTTAACCAAAGAATTTGATACTATCGCTGCGATTGCAACCCCTCTAGGAGAGGGTGCCATTGGTATTGTCCGTATCTCAGGGACACAGGCACTACCCATTATTCAAAAACTCTTTAAAGGAAAAGACCTGACTCAGGTTGCTAGTCATACACTTCATTACGGTCATATCATTGACCCAGACAGTCAAGAAGTCGTTGATGAGGTCATGGTCTCAGTCATGCTGGCTCCAAAAACCTTTACACGTGAAAATGTCATCGAAATCAATACACATGGTGGCATTGCCATTACCAACGATATTTTACAGCTAGTTCTTCGCTCTGGCGCTCGTATGGCAGAGCCTGGCGAATTTACCAAACGTGCATTTTTAAATGGACGTGTTGACCTGACGCAAGCCGAAGCGGTCATGGATATTATCCGCGCAAAGACGGATAAGGCTGCTGCCATTGCCATTCAACAACTAGATGGGTCTCTGAAAAATCTCATTACCAATACACGCCAAGAAATCCTAGATACCCTTGCTCAAGTGGAGGTCAATATCGACTATCCTGAGTATGATGATGTTGAGGAGATGACAACATCACTCATGCGTGAAAAAACGAAAGATTTCCAAACCCTTCTTGAAAATCTTCTCAAAACCGCACACCGTGGTAAGATTTTGCGTGAAGGTTTATCTACGGCTATCATCGGTCGCCCCAATGTTGGTAAATCCAGTCTTTTAAATACGCTTTTGCGTGAGGACAAGGCTATTGTCACCGATATTGAGGGAACAACTCGTGACGTCATCGAAGAATATGTCAATATCAAAGGGGTTCCACTAAAACTAATTGATACAGCAGGAATTAGAGATACAGATGATGTCGTTGAAAAAATCGGCGTAGAACGCTCTAAAAAAGCCTTATCAGAAGCTGATTTGGTCCTTCTGGTGTTAAATAATTCCGAACCCTTAACGCCTCAAGATAGAGCCTTACTTGAGATGAGTCAGGATAGCAACCGCATCATCTTACTAAATAAAACAGACCTTGCACCAGCTATTGAAATCAATGAACTTCCCAAAGATACCATTGCCATTTCGGTTTTGAAAGGGCACAATATTGATCAAATCGAAGACGCTATCAATACGCTGTTCTTTGAGGAAACTGCAGGTATTGAAAAAGATGCAACCTACCTCTCAAATGCACGCCATATCGCTTTGATAGAGCAGGCTTTAGAGAGCCTAAAAGCTGTCAATGATGGGCTTGAAAATGGCATGCCTGTAGATTTATTACAAGTTGATATGACACGCTGCTGGGAGATTTTAGGAGAGATAACTGGTGAAGCCGCACCAGACGAACTCATCAGTAAACTCTTTAGCCAATTTTGCCTTGGTAAATAAGGTCTATAACACTAGAAAAAGACTTGCTTCGCAAGTCTTTTCTAATATCATTGTTGACAAATATCTGCTATTAAAGCTCTTAAATCAGGCAAGACCTCTTCTTTAAACCAAGGATTTTGCGATTGCCAGATATTATTTCTAGGCGAAGGGTGCACCAATGGAAAATAATCTGGAAGATAATCTTTATAGTGCTTTACCGTATCTGTCAGACGAGGATACGCCCTCTTTTTGAGATAGTAACGCTGCGCATATTGACCAATCAAAAGGGTTAGGCTGACATTAGGTAATAGCGCCAAGGTCTTTGGATGCCACTTGGGAGCAAAGCTCGCACGAGGAGGCAAATCCCCTGATTTACCACGACCTGGGAAATAATAATCCATCGGCAAAACAGCAAACAAGCCTGATTGATAAAAGGTATGACGATCTACACCTAACCATTCTCTAAGATTGTCACCACTTGGATCATCAAAATACAGATGTGACTGCTCAGCGCGGCTACCTGGAGCTTGACCGATGATAGCCACTTTAGCTGTCTTTGGTGCACTAAATAAAGGCTTGATACCACGCTCAGTATAAGACTGATTGGCCTCATCTGCCATAATATCTGCTATCAGTGTCTCTATTGTCTTCATAGGCTAGCTTGATTAGACAAAACCATTATTTGATCAATTCATAAATAGCTTCTGCGTAAATAGTAACGGCGCGGTAGAGATCTTCGACTTCAACAAATTCGTTGGCTTGGTGCATGGTGTTGACATAATCAGGGAACATCGCTCCATAAGCCACACCTCGCTCTAACAAGCGTCCAAAAGTACCACCACCAATCACTTGCTCATAGCCTTTTTGACCTGTTTGTCTCTCATAAACATCTAAAAGAGTAGCGACCAAAGGATCTTCTGGAGAGACATAGTGTGGCGTATGCTCATGTTCAGACAAGCTAACACGCTCAACTCCTGCTAACTGCTCAAGCCCTTTTTGAATGGTCTTGGCGTCTGTCCCTTTTGGATAACGGAAATTAAGCGCAATAGTGTTATCCGTACTCTGATCATCAAAATGGAAGACACCAGCATTCATAGACAAAGCCCCCATCTTATCATCGGAGTAGGCTACACCTAGCTTTTGCCCTTCAAAATCGTCATGCAGAATGTCCGCACTTAAAGAGAGATACGCCTTAGCAGCACCTTCAAAGGTATATTGATTTAAAAATTGTGCCAAATACGTCGCACCGTTAATCCCTTCTTCTGGTGTTGAACCATGAGCTGATTTTCCAAAAATGGTAATCGTGATACGTCCTTTATCCTCGCTCAAATCAGCTGTAATAGGGCGCTCAGAAAGAAATGCCTCTAGGTCTTGTCTTATCTCCTCAAAAGAGCTGCCACTTGTGATAGTCGCTGTGGCAGATTCAGGCACCATATTTTCACGCAAGCCCCCTTCAAAATGATGTAAGCGATAAGCTCCGTCATTAGCTCCCGAAAAATGAAGGTATTCGGTGATATTTCCTTTTTCGCCATTGATGATTGGAAATTCTGCATCAGGTGAAAACCCAAAATCAGGTTTTTTCAAGCCAGAATGCGCAAAATAATAATCCATATCAGCCCAGCCTGATTCTTCATCCGTTCCTACGATAAAGCGAACTTTTTTCGATACAGGAAGCCCCAATTCCTTAATAATCTTCAAAGCATAGTAGCAAGCAACTGTAGGTCCTTTATCATCTGAAGAACCACGCGCATACAAACGTCCATCCTTAATCACAGGCTCATAAGGGTCACTCTCCCAACCACTTCCTGCTGGCACGACATCCAAATGAGCAAAAATCCCCAATTCTTCTTCGCCTTCTCCAAATGTAAAATGCCCAGCATAATTATCAATATTAGCTGTCTCATAACCATCACGCTCAGCCATTTGTAAAAAAGCTTCTAAAGCACGCACTGGACCAGGACCAAAGGGATGAGTAGCATCAGCTTTACTGTCATCACGCTCAGAATTGATACGCAATAAAGCTACTAAATCTTCCATCATAGCCTCTCTACGCTTGCTAACTTCTGCTTTAAAATCTACTGTCATATGTCTTCCTTTCTATTTTTAGTATCTTAATACTATTTTAATTAACGTTCTTCTATCAGATGCTCAATAGGCAAACGATAGCTGTTAGCAGACGAGTTGTCATTACTATACCCTACGGTAACGAGCAACTCAGGACGATAGCGCTTATCTACCTCTAACAAGCTATTGAGCTTAGATTTATCAAAGCCCAAAATAATATTAGAGCCCAGCCCCATCTCTGTCAACGTCAAAACCAGATTCATAACCACAATACCAGCATTGAGTGCCAGATACTCACCTGTAGCGACCTTATCAAAAGCAGCAAAGCGCTTTGGCATAGTCTCTGTGAGATACGTCAACAAACTTTCTGGAAAATCTTCCTTACCCAGCTCAGCTATTTCCAAAGAACGCTGAGACAAAGCGGTGTCTGTAAATAACGCAATCACATATTGACTGGAAGCGACCTGTTTTTGATTAAGTTCTGGGAGACTAACTGCCAATTCGTGTTTACGTTCCTTGACAAGTACAAAGTGCCACGGTTGGATATTATGGGCAGAAGGCGATAAACTAGCCATCTCAATTGCCTGATAAATGGCCTCTTTCTCTACTAGCTTATCACTAAACTGCTTGACAGCACGACGTTTTTGATTTAATTCACGAAAACCCACACGATTCTTCCTTTCTACTTACAGGGATATTGTTATTTTATCACTTTTTAAGTGACTTAGCACCCTTTTATTAGCTCTTTCGCTTTTTATAATGATTATCATTTTCTGAAAATTTCAAATTTACTTATACTCTTATGTTATAATAACAACTGTGGACTCGTCCACAAGCAAGCGCTGCAAAGATTGTAGCGTTTAACGATCACTCTTTTTTAGAAAGGAAATAGCTGACCGTTACCTTTATATTGACAAAGGACGCATTCTTCATGATTGGCATCAAAAAGACTGGCTGACTTTTGACAATAACCTCCGTGCACAATATGGTTTACGTGGATTACATATCTCTGATAGCTTAGCTTCTACTACTTTTCCAGAAACTTCCGAAGGATTAGAACTATCGCAAGTCCAACTACACACCAACCAAAAACATCTAGGAACCATTGAGCATCTTTTTCTACCAAGCCAATCTATCATAGCTATTACAGATGATAATGGTCTTGGAAAATCAACTCTCGCTCAATATCTAGTAGGTCTAAAAGCTGAGACAGGAACTATCTATTGGCAAGGCAAGAAAACTAAGCCCCAACAACGCCTCAAATTCGCAAGTCTAGTCTTATAAGATGTACGCCTTCAATTATTTACAGATAGTGTTAACTCTGAGATAAGGCTTGGAACTAAACAACTATCAAATCGTGATGACGTTATGAGACAACTAGGACTACAACCATTGCTGAATAAGCATCCACTAGCTTTATCAGGAGGCGAGCAACAACGTGTTGTTATCGCTAACGTCCTTATGTCCGATAAAAACACCCTTATCTTTAATGAGCCAACTAGCGGACTAGACTATCATCATATGAAACACTTTGCCACACTCCTCAAAACATTAGTCAGTAAAGAACAATTGATTATCGTCATTACACATGACCAAGAACTCATCCACCTTGCCTGTGATTATCACATCAATTTAGCCGACTATCTGACATAACAAAACCCCCAATCTCTTTATCATAGAGGTTGGGGGTTTTACTAGATAATCATATCAGGATTTTCCTTATCTAAAATACGCTTATTAGCTGTTGCTCCTAAAAAAGTAACCGACTGTTTTATAATAAAATCAAGTGCCTGATGTAGCGCTTCTTCTCGACTAGGATCTAGTAATTCAATCACTAAAAAAGCATTGGTCGTTTGATTGGTAATCATGGTACGCTTACCATCTCGCCAGTTAAGACAACGACAAACAGCCCCCACTTCATCTGTATAGCATAACTCATTTGGAAGTGTTGGTTTATTATCATCCTCACCAATCAGATAAAAATCATCACCACCCTCTGTTATACCCAACCGTAAATCTCCCACAAACGTATCACTATCTTCAGCACCACATGGTAAAGCATAACGCAGACTAGCCGCATTATAAATATCAACCAAAGGGTTGATGCTAGAGACAGGATTATCTCCACTTGTTCTTTTTAACAAAGCTTCTATACTAGATCTAGCTCCTTTCTTGGTTTTAAAGCGCTGAAAAGCTTGACGATAGACCTTAATAACAGGGTTTTCACTAAATGTATCTTCTATCAAGTATCCCTTAGCTATCTGATTACTATCAGCTAGTAAGTCTTGCAACTCGTAAGGAGATACATCGCCTGCTTTATAGTCTTTTAGCAGAACTACGCCAATCTTTGCATCTGGAAAAAGTTCCCAAAATGAGTCATCTACGATAAATTTTGTCATGATATCTCTCCTTCTTAATAAATGGCTAAATACAAAATAAACATTCCAAGGTATCTTCTCAGACCTAACGATACCTTAAAATGCTTACTCACCCGGTGGCGATATGATGTAATTAGTGTCATTATTATATCATATCTATTAAACTTGTCAATTGACCCGTATGTGTCGCAATTTTTGAGAATGCTCTAAATTCAAGTCAAATTTGATATCAAGAGAACTCATTTATTCTGTTTTTGCTACGAAAAAAGACCGAATCAAAGTTTTTCCTTTGTTTC
>NZ_JBLBUC010000017.1:0-35906 GCF_047290665.1 Streptococcus lishijunsis
AGAGCTGAACAGGACATCCATGTCCTTTACAAATAATGATTTTTATGGTATAGGGGATATAGTGCTAAAAAGAAGATAAAGTTTAGGAAGCCCGTTCATTAAAAACTCGAATAAAATGCCTTAGGTTGTCTTTTTTGTTCGTTATTTATAGAAAATTTAGTGAAAATATGGTAAACTAATCAAAATGTAAAAAGATTTAATGCTTTTGGAGGTTAATAATGAAGGCGATTATTACAGTTGTTGGGAAAGATAAAACAGGTATTGTAGCTGCTGTCTCAGCGAAAATTGCAGCTTTACAATTGAATATTGATGATATTACTCAGACTATTTTGGATGAGTATTTTACGATGATGGCAGTGGTATCAGCGCCAGAAAAGAAAGATTTTACTAGTCTGCGTAAGGAGTTGGAAACATTGGGAGAGGATTTGGGTGTGAAAATCAATATTCAAAGCGCAGCGATTTTTGATGCAATGCATAATCTATAAGGAGAGGGAAAATGGATATTAGACAGGTTCGTGAAACCATTGATATGATTGAGGAGCAACATTTTGATATCCGAACAATAACAATGGGTATTTCCTTGCTAGATTGTATTGATACTGATATTGAGCGCGTAGCAGAAAAAGTCTATACTAAAATTGTGACTAAGGCTAAGCATTTGGTTGAAGTGGGTGACGATATAGCTAGTGAACTAGGGATTCCGATTGTCAATAAAAGGGTTTCTGTAACACCTATTGCACTGATTGGCGCTGCGACAGAAGCGACTGACTATCTACCGATTGCAAAGGCGCTTGATAGAGCTGCAAATGATATCGGAGTGGATTTTATTGGTGGTTTTTCAGCTTTGGTACAAAAAGGGTATCAAAAAGGAGATGAGATCCTGATGAACTCTATTCCTAGAGCCTTGGCTGAGACGTCTAAGGTTTGTGCTTCGGTTAATATCGGTTCAACGAAATCAGGGATTAACATGAGTGCTGTACGTGATATGGGACGTATCATCAAAGAAACAGCCGACTTGTCGGATATGGGAGCTGCGAAGTTGGTTGTTTTTGCTAATGCGGTAGAGGACAATCCTTTTATGGCTGGGGCTTTTCATGGGGTTGGTGAAGCGGATGTGGTCATCAATGTCGGTGTATCAGGACCTGGAGTGGTCAAGCGTGCGCTTGAAAAGGTGCGTGGCGAAAGTTTTGATGTTGTCGCTGAGACGGTTAAAAAAACAGCTTTTAAGATTACGCGTATTGGACAATTAGTCGGACAGTTAGCCAGTGAGAGACTTGGTGTGAAATTTGGTATCGTCGATTTGTCATTGGCACCAACGCCAGCTGTGGGAGACTCTGTGGCTCGTGTACTTGAAGAGATGGGACTTGAGACAGTGGGAACACACGGAACAACGGCTGCGCTTGCGCTTTTAAATGACCAAGTCAAAAAAGGCGGTGTTATGGCGTGTAACCAAGTCGGAGGTCTTTCTGGAGCTTTTATTCCTGTATCTGAGGATGAGGGAATGATTGCTGCTGTCCAAAATGGTTCGCTCAATCTTGAAAAGTTGGAAGCGATGACGGCAATATGTTCTGTTGGACTTGATATGATTGCTATCCCAGAAGATGCTCCCGCTGAGACGATTGCAGCAATGATTGCAGATGAGGCGGCGATTGGTGTCATCAATCAAAAGACAACAGCTGTGCGTATTATTCCTAAAGGAAAAGAGGGCGATATGATTGCATTTGGAGGTCTTTTAGGGACAGCTCCTGTTATGGCAGTCAATAGTGCTTCGTCGGCAGATTTTATCATGCGGGGAGGTCAAATTCCAGCACCTATTCACAGTTTCAAAAATTGATAATAATCCTAAAACCTTCTATTTATAGTAGAAGGTTTTTTCTTTGAATCTGTGTAGCACTTTTCTATCAAAGCGCTTTATAATTTGCTATAATAGAAGAAAAATCGTGGGAGGTAAGTAATGACTGAGACACGTTTGTACATTGCTCGTCATGGCAAGACTATGTTTAATACCATAGGTCGTGCGCAAGGTTGGAGTGATACTCCTTTGACAGCAGAAGGAGAAAAGGGTATTCGTGAGCTAGGTATAGGTTTAAAAGAGGCCGCTATTTCATTTAAAGAGGCTTTCTCAAGTGATAGTGGTCGTACCTTACAAACTATGGCTATTATTTTAAAAGAGTGTCAGCAAGAGTTTATCCCTTATACACGTGATAAACGCATTCGTGAATGGTGCTTTGGTAGCTTAGATGGTGCTTATGATGGTGAATTATTCGATGGGATTTTGCCACGTGTCTTTCAAAAAGATATGAGTAGCTTGACGCCAGAAGAATTAGCCAATGGGATTTTGCAAGTGGATACAGCAGGTTGGGCTGAGCCTTGGGAAACTTTAAAAAATCGGATTTGGCAAGGATTTGTGTCTATTGGGGAGACAATAGCTCAAAACGGTGGTGGTAATGCCATTGTTGTTAGCCATGGGATGACGATTGCTACCTTATTGTGGTTGATTGACCCCAATGTACCAAGGCAGTTGGAGTTAGATAATGGTAGTATCTCAGTCTTAGTCTATAAGGATGGACAATTTAGCATTGAGGCAATTGGGGATATGAGCTATCGCCAGAAAGGACGAATATTGATGGAAAAAGGTGGGTATGAACTCTAAAATTCGTAAAGGACTGTTAGGCTTAGCGGTTGTTCTTGTCTTTATATGGGGATTGTTTAGTTTATGGACGAGTCGTCAAAAAAACACTAATAAAACACAGGCTTCTGAAGCGACCAGTCAAACTAGTCACAGCTCATCTCGTCAGACCTCAGCCTTACCAAATGTATCAACAGATGATTGGGAGTTGGTATTGGTCAATCGTGATCATGTGACAGCTGAGATGAACCCTGAGGTAGTAGAGGTGTCTGGTATTTTGGTGGATGCACGTATTGCAGAAAATGTGGCTGCTTTTCTAGCGGCAGCTCAAACTATTGATGCCAGTGAACATTTGATCTCTGGCTATCGTAGTGTCGCTTATCAAGAGGCTTTATTTAATAGCTATCTTGCTCAGGAAATGGCTGCTAATCCTACGCTTAGTGAGGCAGAAGCTAAGGAGCTTGTACAGACTTATTCTCAGCCAGCTGGTGCGAGTGAACATCAAACGGGTTTGGCCATTGATATGAGCACAGTTGATCTGCTTAATCAAAGCGATCCGTCTGTTGCAAAACAAGTACAAGCACTAGCACCAGAATATGGTTTTGTTCTTCGCTTTCCAAAAGGAAAATCAGACAGCACAGGTGTTGATTATGAGGACTGGCATTATCGTTATGTTGGGAAGGTATCTGCTAAGTATATGACAGAGCATCAATTGACCTTGGAAGAGTATGTGGCATTATTGGAGGAGCGAGATGCGTAAGCGATGTTCATTATCACAAGTAGTGTGGCTTGCTCTGCTATTTGCTGGCATGATTCTCCTGCCTTTGGGCGTGAATCATAAGGGCTTATCTGCCAAGACAAAGCTTGCCGCAAGTCAGTCAAAAGCAGCTTTTATCAAACAAATAGGACCTGAGGTTCAGGAAGTGGCAAAGGCTTATGGGGTCAATCCTTCTATTATTATCGCACAAGCTAGCTTGGAGTCAGACTTTGGGAAGACGCTTTTAGCTAGTCGATACCACAATCTTTTTGCGACTAAGGCAGAAAAAGGAGATGCTATTATCAGACTTCGTGATAGCAATAATCAGATGATAGCTTATGCCCATTATCCTTCTACGGCAGCATCTGTAGAAGCGTATTTATCTCAGCTAAAAGCTGGTGCTATTGGTGATGATAAGACTTATGAGCTTTTTGTAGGGACAAAAAATGATAAACAACTGGCTAAGTCGTTAGAAACAACAGGATTTAGTGCGGATAGTCAGTATGCCAAAGCTTTGCTTGATATTATCAATCGTTATCATTTAGCTCAATATAATAGATAATTAGCACTCTAAAAAAAGAGTGCTAATTTTTTGCTGTTTTTCTCTTGACAATATTTGGAAATAAGATATAATAGAAACATAGATTAGCAGTCTATCGTTTAGAGTGCTAATTATAGAAAGGGTGGCTGAGATGATTACGAAACGTCAAAATGATATTTTGAATTTGATTATCGAGATGTTCACTCAAACTCATGAGCCTGTCGGCTCGAAAACCTTGAAGACCTCGATTGACTCGAGTAGTGCCACAATTCGTAATGATATGGCTAAGCTGGAAAAGTTAGGCTTGTTGGAAAAAGCTCATACGTCTAGTGGTCGTATGCCTAGTGCAGCTGGTTTTAAATATTTTGTCGAACATTCTCTTAGTAGTGAGAGTGTCGATGAGATGGATGTTTATCAGGTGATTAAAGCTTTTGACTTTGAAGCCTATAAGCTAGAGGATATCCTGAGAGAAGCGAGTAAACTCTTACATGAGTTAACAGGTTACACCGCAGTTGCTTTGGATGTGGAGCCGACGCATCAACGATTGAGTGGTTTTGATATCGTACAGTTAAGTAGCCACGATGCTTTAGCTGTCATGACTTTGGATGATTCTAAGTCCTTAACCACTCAATTTGCGATTCCAAAGAGCTTTTTGGCGCGTGACTTGAAGACCTTATCTAAAATGGTAAGAGAGCGCTTGGTAGGAAGCTCTGCTATGGAGATTCACTATAAGCTTCGAACAGAGATTCCTCAGATTATCAAGCATTATTTCAAGACGATGGACGCTATCTTAGAATTGATGGATTATTTGTTTAAACCCTTATTTGATGAGACCGTTTTTGTGTCTGGTAAGGTGGCTTCGCTAGATTACGCGACGCTAAATACCTATCAATTTTTAGATGATAAGCAGGCAGTAGCGCTTGCTCTTCGTGAAGGTTTGTCAGATGAGCAGGTGTTGAGTGTTCAGATTGCAGAAAGTAGTGTTCCTGCTTTTGAGCATGTCAGTGTTTTGAGTCGTCAATTTGTTATTCCCTATCGTGGTATAGGTGTGCTTAGCTTGGTGGGACCAGTGACGATGGATTATAAGCGAGCTGTTAGCCTGCTCAATATTATTAGCCGAGTATTAGTGGCAAAATTAACCGATTATTACCGCTATCTCAATAGCAATCATTATGAAGTGCATTGAGTAGTGTCAAAGATTAAGCTAGTCTTTAGAGGAGGTGCTCTAGTGGCAGAAGAAACAAAAGAAGAATTAAATCAAGAAACAGAAGAATTGATAGAAGAAAATGAGGACCAAGTCAATGAAGAAGTGGTTGAGGAGGACCTTCCTAAAAAAACAGATTTAGAGTTGGCACAGGAAAAAGCGGAAGCTTTTGAAAACAAATATCTGCGTGCTCATGCTGAGATGCAAAATATTCAACGCCGTGCCAACGAAGAACGTCAGCAACTCCAAAAATATCGTTCACAAGATTTGGCAAAAGCTATTTTACCAAGTCTAGATAATTTAGAGCGTGCTCTTCAAGTTGACGGTTTGACAGATGATGTCAAAAAAGGTCTTGAAATGGTTCAAGAGAGTCTTGTAAAAGCGCTCAACGAAGAAGGTGTGACAGAAGTCCCAGTAGAGCAATTTGACCATAATCTTCATATGGCGGTACAAACACTACCAGCAGATGAAGAGCATCCTGCTGATAGCATTGCACAAGTGCTTCAAAAAGGTTATACCTTACATGAGCGTTTGCTACGTCCAGCGATGGTTGTCGTGTATAACTAAGCTCTCGACCTCCCAAGTCGTAAAACTAGGCAGTAAGTCAGCAATCATGGATGAAGCTGACATAGCCCTGCAACGTTGTTATAAGAGTTGCAGTAGAAATGATCGAAAAAGTAATAAAAAGAGGTATTTATAATGAGTAAAATTATTGGTATTGACTTAGGTACAACAAACTCTGCTGTTGCTGTTCTTGAAGGAACAGAAAGCAAAATTATTGCTAACCCAGAAGGTAATCGTACAACACCGTCTGTAGTATCATTCAAAAACGGTGAAATTATCGTTGGTGATGCGGCTAAACGTCAAGCCGTAACAAACCCAGATACAATTATCTCTATCAAATCAAAAATGGGAACATCTGAAAAAGTATCTGCTAATGGTAAAGAATACACACCACAAGAAATTTCAGCTATGATTCTTCAATACCTTAAAGGTTATGCTGAGGAATATCTTGGTGAAAAAGTCGAAAAAGCTGTTATCACTGTACCAGCTTACTTCAATGACGCTCAACGTCAAGCGACTAAAGATGCAGGTAAAATTGCAGGTCTTGAGGTAGAACGTATCGTCAACGAACCAACAGCAGCAGCGCTTGCTTATGGTCTTGATAAAACAGATAAAGATGAAAAAATCTTGGTGTTTGACCTTGGTGGTGGTACTTTTGACGTTTCGATTCTAGAACTCGGTGATGGTGTCTTTGATGTATTGGCAACTGCTGGGGATAACAAACTTGGTGGTGATGATTTTGACCAAAAAATCATGGATTGGTTGATTGCTGAATTCAAGAAAGAAAATGGTATTGACTTGTCTAATGATAAGATGGCACTTCAACGTCTTAAAGATGCAGCTGAAAAAGCGAAGAAAGACCTCTCAGGTGTGACTTCTACACAAATCAGCTTACCATTTATCACAGCTGGCGATGCTGGTCCACTTCACCTTGAAATGACTCTTTCTCGTGCCAAATTTGACGATTTGACAAGCGATCTTGTAGAGCGTACTAAGACACCAGTTCGTCAAGCGCTATCTGATGCTGGTTTGTCTATCTCTGACATTGACGAAGTTATCCTTGTTGGTGGTTCTACACGTATCCCAGCGGTTGTTGAAGCTGTTAAAGCAGAAACTGGTAAAGAACCAAACAAATCTGTAAACCCTGATGAGGTAGTGGCTATGGGTGCTGCTATCCAAGGTGGTGTGATTACGGGTGATGTTAAAGACGTGGTTCTTCTTGATGTTACACCATTGTCACTTGGTATTGAAACAATGGGTGGTGTCTTTACAAAACTTATTGACAGAAATACGACTATCCCAACCTCTAAATCACAAGTCTTCTCAACAGCAGCAGATAACCAACCAGCTGTTGATATCCACGTTCTTCAAGGTGAACGCCCAATGGCAGCAGACAATAAAACGCTTGGACGTTTCCAATTAGCAGATATCCCAGCTGCACCTCGTGGTGTGCCACAAATCGAAGTGACATTTGATATTGATAAAAATGGTATCGTATCTGTAAAAGCCAAAGACCTTGGTACACAAAAAGAACAAACCATCGTTATCCAATCTAACTCAGGTCTTACTGACGAAGAAATTGATAAGATGATGAAAGATGCTGAAGCTAACGCTGAAGCAGATAAGAAACGTAAAGAAGAAGTTGACCTTAAAAACGAAGTTGACCAAGCCATCTTTGCTACTGAAAAGACCATCAAAGAAACTGAAGGTAAAGGCTTTGATGCTGAGCGTGATGCGGCTCAAGCAGCTCTTGATGAGCTCAAGAAAGCTCAAGAAGACAACAATCCTGACGATATGAAAGCAAAACTTGAAGCGCTGAATGAAAAAGCACAAGCTTTGGCTGTCAAGATGTATGAGCAAGCTGCGGCAGCCCAACAAGCTCAAGCAGGTCAAGAAGGAGCAGCAGACGCTCAAGATGCAAGCGACGATGTCGTTGATGGCGACTTTACGGAAAAATAATAGATGACTAATTCCTAATCACAGAGGTTGACTCCCAGCCTCTGTTTTTGGGTAGAGGGGGAAGTTGAGAGGCGCCGTATTATTTAGGTGTTTTCTCAAGGTGAGCTCTTTTTAAGCTAGAGTAGCTGTGAGCAATCTCTCAATCTTAACCATGTCTGAACGTTGTTTATATCGTCTATTATTAACGAAAGGAATTGAACACGCCCTAAAAGCTGTGAATCATGGAAATATAACATGTTGACATGCTTTGTACGGGCTTGGTATCTTATATGAATAATCAAGAATATTATGACCGTCTGGGTGTTTCTAAGAACGCTTCGCAAGACGAAATCAAAAAAGCGTATCGTAAGATGTCTAAAAAATATCACCCAGACATCAATAAAGAAGCAGGCGCAGAGGAAAAATATAAAGAAGTTCAAGAAGCTTATGATACTCTAGGAGACGAGCAAAAGCGTGCTGCGTACGACCAATATGGTCCCGCAGGTGCTGGCGGCTTTAGCGGCGGTGCTGGAGGTTTTGGTGGCTTTGATGGCGCCAGTGGTTTTGGTGGCTTTGAAGATATTTTCTCTAGTTTCTTTGGTGGCGGTGGTGCGGCACGTAACCCTAGTGCGCCACGCCAAGGAGATGATCTTCAGTATCGTGTTAACTTAAAATTTGAAGAAGCTATCTTTGGAACAGAGACAGAGGTTAGCTACAATCGTGAGGCGACTTGTCATACCTGTGATGGTTCTGGTGCTAAGCCTGGGACTAGTCCTGTGACATGTAGTAAGTGTCATGGTTCAGGAGTCATTACAGTTGATACACAAACCCCTCTAGGAACGATGCGTCGTCAGTTGGCGTGTGATGTCTGTCATGGGACAGGTAAGGAAATCAAAGAACCTTGTCATACGTGTCATGGAACAGGGCATGAAAAGCAAAAACATACTGTTTCTGTCAAAATTCCTGCAGGTGTCGAAACAGGACAACAAATTCGCTTAGCAGGACAAGGCGAAGCTGGTTTTAATGGCGGTCCTTATGGCGATTTGTTTGTCATTATCAATGTCCAACCAAGCGATAAGTTTGAACGTGAAGGATCAACGATTTACTATACGCTCAATCTAAATATCGTTCAGGCTGCCTTGGGCGATGTCGTTGATGTACCGACAGTACACGGAGATGTCGAGCTTTCTATCCCAGCGGGCACTCAGACAGGTAAAACCTTCCGCCTGCGTGGTAAAGGAGCTCCTACTCTTCGTGGAGGACAAGGTGATGAGCATGTGACAGTCAAGGTGGTAACACCCACAAATCTCAATCAAGCTCAAAAAGATGCCTTACAAGCCTTTTTAGAGGCAAGTGATGGCTCTATTTCAAAACCTAAGAAAAAAGGATTTTTCGATAAGGTTAAGGATGCCTTTGAGGGTGAATAATATCGTTAAGACCAAGCCTTCTTTTGAAGTTTGGTCTTTTTGTACCCGTACAGATCGAGATTGCCTGGCTTGAGTGTCACATGGTGTCGTGCTATAATCAAGCTATCAAGATGTTATAGGAGGTTAAGATGAGTCATAATATTCTTGCGATTTCAGGAAATGATATTTTTAGTGGTGGTGGTTTGCATGCTGACTTGACGACTTTTGCGCTCAATGGTTTGCATGGTTTTTTAGCACTGTCCTGCTTGACAGTTCTAACTGACAAGGGTTTTGAGGTTTTGCCTATTGATGCTAGACAAGTCAAACAACAACTAGATAGTTTAGATGAGGTTTCTTTTCAAGCGATTAAGATTGGTCTTTTACCAACAGTAGAGGTGGCAAAGGAAGTGCTGGCTTTTATCAAAAATAGGACGACTACGCCAGTGGTTTTAGATCCTGTATTGGTCTGTAAGGAAAAGCACGATTTAGAAGTGAGTCAACTGCGTGATGAGTTGATTAAGTTTTTCCCATTTGTAACCATTATCACGCCAAACCTTGTAGAAGCGCAGCTATTGACAGGGATGAGCATAACTAACCTTGAGGATATGAAAGCAGCCTGTCAAAGGCTACATGATTTAGGAGCTAAGGAGGTTGTCATCAAAGGGGGAAATCGTCTTGATAAGGAAACAGCTATTGATGTTTACTATAATGGTCAAACATTTGATATCTTAGAATCAGCTGTTGTTGATAAAAATAATATCGGTGCAGGTTGTACCTTTGCCTCTAGTATTGCGACTTATCTAGCTTTGGGAGATGGGAGTCTTGATGCTATCAAAAAAGCCAAGGTCTTTGTACGTGAAGCGATTGAGCACTCAGACGAGTATGGTGTCGTTCAATATCATTAAAAAAAGCTGCTTAAAAGCAGCTTTTTGATTACCAAATACCCATAACATATTGCATGGCAAGGCTAGAGATAGTGACGGCAATCCAGCAGATAGCCCCCATACCAATCGCTGATCCACCTGTTTTGATAAGCTTGACAATGTTGGTGTTAAGCCCGATAGCAGACATGGCCATGACAATGAAGAATTTAGAGAGTTGTTGTAAATAGTGAAAAATAGTTGTATCCCAGTTTAAGCTACTAAAGAGCGTTGTAATCAAAGAAGCGATGATAAAGTAAAGGATAAAGGTAGGAAAGACTTTAGAGAGCTTAAATCCTTTAGAACTATCAGCAGAACCTTTGCTAGATTTGTAGTAGCGGTAGCTTGAAAGCCCTAGTGTGATAGGGATGATAGCCAAAGTTCGTGTCAATTTGACAATGGTTGCTTCAGCCAGTGTATTGCTGTTATGAAGGACATCCCAAGCAGACGCTGTAGCTGTAACAGATGAAGTGTCGTTGACGGCAGTTCCTGCAAAAATAGCAAAACCGTGATCACTCAAGCCTAGCATTTGTCCAAAGCTTGGGAAGATGAGAGCGGCAAGGAGGTTGAAAAAGAAGATAACTGAAATAGCAGTCGCGACATCATCATCATTGGCTTCGATGACTGGAGCTGTTGCTGCAATAGCAGAGCCCCCACAAATAGATGAGCCAACGCCGATAAGGGTCGAGAGGTCAGTTGACATTTTGAAGAGCTTGTGAAGGATATAGGCAACAATCAGTGCAATTGAGATAGTGACAATAATAATGGGTAGTGACTGAGCACCTACCTTTAGGACTTGTGTCATATTAAGCCCAAAACCTAGGAGGACAACAGCAACTTGGAGTAGGTATTTTGAGGTGAAGGCGATTCCTGTGGCTGTTTGGGTACGATTGGTATAGAACATACCGATGACAATCCCCATTAAAAGCCCAAAGACAGGAGCTCCGATAACAGGATATGACTGACCTAAAAACCAAGCTACAATGGAAATAAAGAGACAAACACCAATTCCTGGTGCATAGCGACGAAACATAAGTGACCTCCTATATAATGAGAAAATTGTTAAATCACATTTATTATAGACCTTTTTAGAAGGAATGTAAATAGTTTGGGTCTTGTGAGATAGAAAAGAAATATCGCAAAAGAAAAGCGCTTACTATGACGCTTGTCAGCCATTTTGTCATTAAATTGTCACATAGAATAGTCAGATGCTAGAGATCATCTGCTTATGATAGTTGACAAGTCCTCATTTGGTGTGTAGAATAAGGCTTAATAAGGCATTGTTCTTGAGGAAGAAAGGAAGCTAGTATGAGTATTTTAGTCTTAGGAGGCGCAGGATACATCGGCTCACATATGGTGGATCGCTTGGTGACACAGACCGATGAGCGTGTGATCGTGGTGGATAATTTAGTGACTGGGCATAGACAAGCTGTCCATAAGGACGCTCTTTTTCATGAAGGAGATGTGCGTGATAAGTCTTTTATGCGCGAGGTTTTTAGGGCTCATCCTGATATTGATGCGGTCATTCATTTTGCGGCTTATAGCTTGGTAGCAGAGTCGATGAGTGAGCCTCTCAAGTATTTTGACAATAATACAGCAGGTATGATGAGTGTGCTTGAGGTGATGAGAGAGTACGGCGTTAAGTTTATAGTATTTTCGTCAACAGCAGCGACTTACGGTATTCCAAAAGAGGTGCCTATTTTAGAGACAAGCCCTCAAAAGCCGATCAATCCTTATGGTGAGAGTAAGCTGATGATGGAGACGATGATGCGTTGGGCAGATCAAGCCTATGGTATCAAAAGTGTAGCGCTTCGCTATTTTAATGTAGCAGGTGCTAAGCCTGATGGCTCTATTGGTGAGGATCATGGACCAGAGACACATTTACTTCCGATCATTTTACAGGTCGCACAGGGTAAGCGTGATAAAGTGATGATTTTTGGGGATGATTATGAGACACCAGATGGGACAAATGTACGAGATTATGTGCATCCTTTTGATTTAGCAGATGCGCATTTACTTTCTCTAGCCTATCTGCGAGCAGGAAATCCTTCGGATAGTTTTAATTTGGGGTCATCGACAGGATTTTCCAACTTGCAAATGTTAGAAGCAGCTAGGCAAGTGACAGGACAAGCCATACCCGCAGAAATGGCAGGGCGTCGCGGTGGTGATCCAGACAGCTTAGTTGCGTCATCGACTAAGGCGCGCCGTGTTTTGGGCTGGCAACCGCAGTTTGATGATATTCATGCCATTATTAAGACAGCTTGGGCTTGGCATTCAAGCCATCCAAATGGCTATGACGACAAGTCAATCTAGCTAGCTAGCTGACCAGCACAAGCTTGGTTTTTAGTGTCATCTCTTCTTTCTTGTTGTAAGGAGAGCTCCTCGTTACTTTTTGGTCTTTTAGTAGCAGGTGTTTGCATTTTGGGCTAAAAGGGTATATGATGTAAAAAAAGAGGAGGTGTCTAAAATGACATTTGAAGAAGCTGTTAGTAAAATGATTGATATTCGCATAGCTGAGTTGACTGAAAAGATAAAAAGCGAAGATGTAGTAGTCTTTGTGGGGCGTCCAACCTGTCCTTATTGCCAATTGTTTGCGCCTAAATTGGCACAGGCTATTGATGAGACCAATCAAGAGGTCTATTACTTGATGAGTGATACGATTGCTGATATTGAGGCTATCCAAGATTTTCGTAGTCGTTATCATATCGCAACTGTTCCTGGGCTATTTGTCATGAAAGAAGGACAAGCACGAGTGGTATGTGATTCATCGATGAGTGTTGAGGCGATTAAGGCGTTTATGGCTTAGAACTTGCTAGAATCTTAGATTTTTGATATAGTAGAAGAGCTTTACAAGAAAGAGAGACTTTCTTAGGTATCAATCTATGTCGAAGAGGAGATATTATGCCAGCAATAATTATGCTTGTGCTTATGTTTGCTATGATTTGGTTCATGCAGCGTAACCAAAAGAAACAAGCACAACAACGCCAAGAGCAACTTGATGCGATTAAGCCAGGAGATGACATTGTCACTATTGGTGGTTTGTACGGTAAAATTGATGAGATTGACCGTGACGCTCAAAAAATGGTTCTTGATGTAGAAGGGGTCTATTTGACCTTTGAATTGTCTGCTATCAAGCGCGTGCTCAGTAAAGATTCTGCTCCAGCTATTACAACTATCAGTGAGCCAGAAGCAGCTAAGAGTGATGATAGTAGCAGTGAAGAAGCCGTATCTGCTGATGATACACAAGATACAGCTATCAAGAGTGAAGATTAGTCTTTTGACTTAGAAGTCTAGCGATGGCTAGTCTTCTTTTTTTGATTTTGAGAGCCTTTTCAGCGAAAGGCTGGTAAAAACGTTTAAACTTAGCTTAAAATGTGATAAAATAGACTGATAAGAAATTTTTCCCACTCATAGAGTGGTGCTATCGAGGATAACTATGTTTAGGTTTAATATGACGATAAAAAAGCCCAAAATGCTTGAGACGGTGCCAAAGCACATTGCCATTATTATGGATGGTAATGGTCGCTGGGCAAAAAAGCGGATGCAACCACGTGTTTTTGGGCATAAAGCAGGTATGGATACTCTCCAAGAGGTGACGATTGCTGCCTCTGACTTGGGGGTTAAGGTACTGACAGTGTATGCTTTTTCGACGGAAAATTGGTCTCGCCCAACCGATGAGGTTAATTTTATCATGAATCTTCCAGTGGCGTTTTTTGATAAATATGTGCCACGTCTGCATGCTAATAATGTGCGTGTACAAGTAATTGGTGAATTTGATCGTTTGCCAGAGGAGACACGTCAAGCCATGGAAAAGGCGATTCAGACGACCAAGCATAATTCAGGATTGGTGTTGAATTTTGCCCTTAATTATGGTGGACGTAGTGAGCTGACCCATGCACTCACACAAATCGCTCAAAAAGTTTCTGAGGGGAGTTTAGCTGTCGAGTCTATCACAGAAGATACGATTGCTAATCACTTGATGACTAATCAGCTACCTTACCTCTATCGTGATCCTGATTTGATTATTAGAACAAGTGGTGAGCTACGATTGAGTAATTTCTTGCCTTGGCAGTCGGCTTATAGTGAATTTTATTTTACAAAGACCTTATGGCCAGACTTTAATCGTGATGAGCTGATAAAGGCTATTTCTGATTATAATAAGCGTCAGCGTCGTTTTGGTGGCGTTTAAGAGGTGATTGTATGAGACAACGTATTATTTGGGGAGCTATTGCTCTGTTGATTTTCATCCCCTTCTTATTTTGGGGTGGCTTGCCTTTTCAACTCCTTATCGGAGCTTTAGCGATGATTGGAGTGTCTGAGATGCTTAGGATGCGTCGCTTGGAGATCTTCTCTTTTGAGGGTGTTCTAGCCATGATTGCAGCTTTTGTCTTGACGGTACCGCTGGATAATTATCTTGGATTTTTACCAGTTGATGCTAGTTTTTCAGCGTATAGCATCGTTATTTTTCTATTATTATCAGGTACTGTTTTAAATAGCAGATACTATTCTTTTGAAGAGGCTGCTTATCCTATTGCTGCTAGTCTTTATGTAGGGATTGGCTTTCAAAATCTTGTCAATGCCCGCATAGCAGGCTTTGATAAGGTACTTTTAGCTTTATTTATTGTCTGGGCGACAGATACAGGGGCGTATTTTATAGGACGTCGTTTTGGACGTCGAAAGCTTCTGCCTGAGGTATCTCCCAATAAAACAATCGAAGGAAGTCTAGGGGGTATCTTGTCAGCGCTTGTCGTGTCTATTATCTTTATGATTGTGGATAAGTCAGTCTATGCTCCACACAGTTTTGTGACCATGCTGTTTTTGGTGGTGCTCTTTAGTATTTTTGGGCAGTTTGGGGATTTGGTGGAAAGTAGTATTAAGCGTCGCTATAACGTCAAGGACTCTGGACGCTTGATTCCAGGTCATGGCGGTATTTTAGATCGTTTTGATAGTATGATTTTTGTCTTTCCTATTATGCATTTCTTTGGCTTGTTTTAGAAAAGATAGGATGTTAGAGAAAGGATTACGATGCTAGGTATTATCACCTTTATTATTATTTTTGGAATTATCGTTATCGTTCACGAATTTGGTCATCTCTATTTTGCTAAAAAAGCAGGTATCTTGGTGAGGGAATTTTCCATAGGGATGGGTCCCAAGCTCTTTGCGCATCAAGGTCGTGATGGGACAGCCTATACGATACGTCTCCTTCCCTTAGGTGGGTATGTGCGTATGGCAGGCTGGGGAGATGATCAGACAGAGATTAAGACAGGTACTCCTGCTAGCTTGACCCTAGATGATAAGGGAGTTGTAACACGTATCAATCTCTCTCAAAGGCAGCAAGATATCAGTAGTATTCCGATGAATGTCACAGCTTATGATTTAGAGGATAAGCTCACAATCACAGGTCTTGTTTTGGATGAGACAAAGACTTTTGCTGTTGATCATGATGCGACGATCATCGAAGAAGATGGGACTGAAGTGCGTATAGCGCCACTTGATGTGCAGTATCAAAATGCTAGTGTCTGGGGACGCTTGATGACTAACTTTGCAGGCCCTATGAATAACTTTATTTTAGGAGCTCTTGTCTTTGTCTTATTGACATTTGTTGTTGGAGGCGTCGCAGATTATTCGACCAATCATGTACGTGTGGTTGAAGAAGGGGCACTTGCTAAGGCAGGTGTCAAGACTAATGATCAGATCCTTAAGATAGGCAAGGAAAAAGTGTCCAACTGGGAAGACTTGGTGAGCGGTGTTGACAAAGCGACAAAAGATCTCAAAAAAGGTGAAGCGATCTCAGTTACTGTCAAGTCTGATGGCAAGACAGAAGAGTTGTCAGTTGTTCCGCAGGAACAAAATGGTGCCTATTTTATTGGAGTATCTCCTGCTTTAAAAACAAGCCTTACTGATAAGATCTTTGGAGGTCTTGAGATGGCTTGGAATAGCGCTTTTTTGATACTGACTAGTCTAAAGAGCTTGATCACTAACTTTAGTCTCAATCAATTGGGAGGGCCTGTGGCTATCTACCAATTGAGCAATCAAGCCGCTCAAAATGGCCTAGAGAGTGTGTTGCAGTTGTTGGGGGCCTTATCGATTAACCTTGGTATCATGAATCTTATTCCCATCCCTGCTCTTGATGGCGGTAAGATTGTCATGAATATCCTTGAGGCTATCAGACGTAAACCCTTACGTCAGGAGACAGAGACTTATATCACACTCTTTGGTGTTGCGATTATGCTGGTCTTGATGATTGCAGTGACATGGAATGATATTATGAGAGCCTTCTTTTAGAGAGGCTATGCTATAAACGTATAGGAAAGGAAAGGGTCGCTATGTGCGACTTATGGTAATTATGAAACAATCACAAATGCTTATCCCAACGCTTCGCGAAATGCCAAGCGATGCTCAGGTTATTAGCCATGCATTGATGGTGCGTGCAGGCTATGTGCGTCAAGTCTCAGCAGGGATTTATGCTTATCTTCCCCTTGCTAATCGTACGATTGAAAAGTTTAAAACGATTATGCGTGAGGAGTTTGACAAGATTGGTGCGGTTGAAATGCTTGCGCCAGCCTTGTTGACGGCGGATTTGTGGCGTGAGTCAGGGCGTTATGAAACTTACGGTGATGATTTGTATAAGCTAAAAAATCGTGACCAATCAGACTTTATCTTGGGACCAACTCATGAAGAAACCATGACGAGCTTGGTTCGTGATGCTATTAGTTCTTATAAGCAGCTACCTATGAATCTCTATCAGATTCAACCTAAGTATCGTGATGAAAAGCGTCCACGTAATGGTTTGTTACGCACACGTGAATTTATCATGAAAGACGGTTATAGTTTCCATCAAAGCTATGAAGATTTAGATGTGACTTATGAGGATTATCGTCGTGCTTATGAGGCAATCTTTACGCGCGCGGGTCTTGATTTTCGTGGGATTATCGGTGATGGTGGTGCTATGGGTGGCAAGGACAGTCAAGAATTTATGGCTATTACACCAGACCGCACTGACCTTAATCACTGGCTAGTTTTGGACAAGTCTATCGGCTCTATTGACGATATTCCAGAAGATGTGTTGGCTGAGATTAAGGAAGAGCTTTCTTCATGGTTGGTATCTGGTGAGGATACGATTGCTTACTCTAGTGAGTCAGGTTATGCGGCGAATCTTGAGATGGCAAGTAATGCCTTTGAAGCAAGTACTAAAGTGCAAGTCCAAGAAGAGTTGACAATGGTGGAGACACCAGACTGTAAGAGTATTGATGAGGTGGCTGAATTCTTAGCGATTGAGACTAGCCAAACCATCAAGACGCTGTTGTTTATGGCAGATGCCAAGCCAGTTGTTGTGCTCATGGTTGGTAATGACCAAGTCAATGATGTCAAGTTGAAAAATTATCTAGGAGCTGATTTCTTGGAAGCAGCGACAGAAGAGCAAGCGAGAGCGATTTTTGGAGCTGGTTTTGGTTCGCTTGGGCCAGTTGGGCTAGGAGATGACGTAAGGGTGATTGCTGATCGCAACGTCCAAAATCTAGCTAATGCTGTCGCTGGAGCCAATAAAGATGGTTATCATATGACTGGTGTCAATCCAAGTCGTGATTTTGTTGCAGAGTATGTAGATGTTCGTGAGGTCAAAGAAGGCGATTTAGCACCAGACGGCAAAGGTAAGCTCAAGTTTGCGCGTGGTATCGAAGTCGGTCATATCTTTAAATTGGGCACACGCTATTCAGAGAGTATGGGAGCCAATATCTTGGATGAAAATGGTCGCTCTGTACCGATTATCATGGGGTCTTATGGTATTGGTGTGAGTCGTATCTTGTCAGCGGTCATTGAGCAACATGCTAGATTGTTTGTATCCAAAACACCAAAAGGGGCTTACCGCTATGCTTGGGGTATCAATTTCCCAGAAGAGTTAGCGCCATTTGATGTTCATCTTATCACGGTTAATGTCAAAGACCAAGAAGCGCAAGCTTTGACAGATCGTATCGAGAAAGAGTTGATGGCAAAAGGCTATGAGGTTTTGACAGATGACCGCAATGAACGTGTCGGCTCAAAATTCTCGGATAGTGATTTGATTGGACTGCCAATCCGTGTCACTGTCGGCAAGAAAGCTCAAGAGGGTATCGTTGAAGTCAAAATTAAGGCAAGTGGCGATACGATCGAAGTCCATAGTGACAATCTTATTGAAACACTAGATATTTTAACGAAACAATAAAAAGATTGCACTGCATCTCAAATGACTAACATTTGAGGTGCTTTTTTGATGAGACTCAGTATGATAAAAATGAGGATAGGCAGACTAGCCTTCTTTTTGACTGAAATTTTCAATACTAAAAAATATTTATTTAGAGCACAAAAAAAAAGCACCGAATCGGTGCGCAAAATGTGAACGGATAAACCTTATTTTAACTCACTATGTTGTTTCGAATAGTTCCTATGATTACATTCTACCTTATCCTGATGATAATGTCAACTTATTAGTTGAAAAAGACTCAAATTAAGGGCTATATTATTGACTTTAAATGTGTTATAATAACCTTGTTAAGAGGCCATTTGAGGCAAACATCTTACTAGGATGAATAGTGCGATTACGAAATCTCAAGGAAAAAATGATCTACGAGGTTTTAGAGCTATGTTGTTTCGAATGGTTCCAAAACTATGTCTTAATACATAGTGACCTAATTCATGTTTTAGAGCTATGTTGTTTCGAATGGTTCCAAAACTATCACGCTCAGCATTGCTATTAAAATGGAGTTTTAGAGCTATGTTGTTTCGAATGGTTCCAAAACTAATAAAGAGTATAACAAACAACTAAAAAGGTTTTAGAGCTATGTTGTTTCGAATGGTTCCAAAACTGCTAAACGTGAGAACGGTTTTGTAAACATGTTTTAGAGCTATGTTGTTTCGAATGGTTCCAAAACCAAAAAAGAGTATAACAAAATTGATGAGGTGTTTTAGAGCTATGTTGTTTCGAATGGTTCCAAAACAACCTCAATTAAGTTTTGGAAAGAAAAAGGGTTTTAGAGCTATGTTGTTTCGAATGGTTCCAAAACCTTCAGGTCGTCCGATACGCTGGAGTCGTGGTTTTAGAGCTATGTTGTTTCGAATGGTTCCAAAACATAATTGTTTACAAAATTCTCAAATTGGTGGTTTTAGAGCTATGTTGTTTCGAATGGTTCCAAAACAAATTGAGGAATTACTTAAAGGCTAGGAATGTTTTAGAGCTATGTTGTTTCGAATGGTTCCAAAACTTTATCAAGGCTCTGTCTTACAGGCAAATAAGTTTTAGAGCTATGTTGTTTCGAATGGTTCCAAAACCTCATGGGATGATGAGGCTTGGCTTAATATGTTTTAGAGCTATGTTGTTTCGAATGGTTCCAAAACACACAGCTACTTTATGCATGAACATGAATTGTTTTAGAGCTATGTTGTTTCGAATGGTTCCAAAACCTATTTCTGGTTTAATTCGTGGCGGTATATGTTTTAGAGCTATGTTGTTTCGAATGGTTCCAAAACCCAACACTTATCTATTTAGCGATAAGACTTGTTTTAGAGCTATGTTGTTTCGAATGGTTCCAAAACCTTATGTTAACGGTTTGACTGACATCGGGAGTTTTAGAGCTATGTTGTTTCGAATGGTTCCAAAACACTATCAATATCGCACAGTGATAGATAACAGTTTTAGAGCTATGTTGTTTCGAATGGTTCCAAAACCAGACAAAAATATATATTCATCTAAACATTGTTTTAGAGCTATGTTGTTTCGAATGGTTCCAAAACTTCTTCTGTCATTAAAGCAATTTCCCATGTGTTTTAGAGCTATGTTGTTTCGAATGGTTCCAAAACCAGTCAAGTTGAAACATTAAAGAATAAGGGTTTTAGAGCTATGTTGTTTCGAATGGTTCTAAATAGTTATGTTTGCTAAATAAGTTAGACAGACTATAATTTAGAAAGGAAGATTATGACAAGGCGAGTATTATTTATCGTAGGCTCATTTCGTAAAGATTCTTTGAATGCTCAATTGGCGAAGCTGGTAGCAAAAGTGATAGGGGAGCGTGCTGAGATTTCTTACCTACAGTTTGATGAGCTTCCCTTTTTCCACCAAGATTTAGAAGAGCCTGTTTTACCTGAAGTAGCTCGTGTACGCCAAGCAGTAGAGGAAGCAGACGTTTTATGGATTTTCTCACCTGTTTATAATCATGCTATCCCAGGCTCGGTGAAAAATTTATTAGACTGGCTGTCACGTTCCTTAGATTTATCTGACACTAGAGGCCCATCTGTCCTTTTTGAGAAATTAGTGACTGTATCATCTGTCTCAAAGGGTAAAGGGGCTTACCAATATGTATTTGAAGATTATCAAAAGTTGCTTTCCTTTATCCGTATGGAAGTGATTGAGCCGTTTACAGGCATTAGTGTTTCTACCGAGTCATATGAGGCTATTACACAGGCGATGTCAGCTCGTTACTCTCTTTTAGAAGAGCAGATAGCGACTCTTTTAGCGGTGATAGACGAGAAAAAGAAGGGATAAGCTTTAGCGCTCTGTATCAATTGTTTAACATTCTGATAACAAGCTGGCTTTGGCTTGAGTTGGGTAAAAGACTTGTGATATAATTGTGAAAAGTAAAATAAGTCAGGAAAGTGCGATGAAAAAAAAGTTTATTGTCAGATTGACAGCTCTTGTGGCCGCATTAGGTATTGGTGTAGTGCTTATCAAGAATCATCCCTCTGAATCAACAGCTAGTGCGCAGACAGGAGGCTATCCTTCTGCGACACGAACGTTTATAGATACGATTGCTGGGACTGCGACTCAGATAGGGCAAGAGTATGATTTGTATGCTTCTGTTTTGATAGCGCAAGCTATCCTTGAGTCTAACAACGGTCAGTCTGCTCTAGCGCAAAGCCCTTATCATAACCTTTTTGGGATTAAGGGAAGCTATAATGGCAATCACGTTGTCATGTCCACTTTAGAGGATGATGGCACTGGAAATACTTACGCCGTTAATGATGCCTTTAGAGCTTATCCAAGCTATGTCGAGTCGATGTATGACTACGCCGCTTTGTTGAGCTCCAGTTATTATGCAGGGGTGCATAAGTCAAATACGAGCTCTTATCTAGATGCTACCGCAGCTTTGACAGGTACTTATGCGACAGACACCTCTTATGCCAGCAAATTAAATAGCTTGATTGCGACCTATGGTTTAACAGCTTATGATACGATTGATTTGCAGGCTAGTGCTGCCGATACGTCTTATGTGTGGAACATCTACAGAGGATCTTATACAGACCAAGCGACACTAGACAATGATACGGCATGGGCAAGTCGTTAAAACACAGCTTTGGCTGTGTTTTTTAGTGCTTGCTAATAGCTAAGTCGTCTCGTTAGCTCGTCATCGAAAAATAAAGGGACTTATGATAAAATAGTAAAGACTATACGCTATTTAACAAGAAAAGGAGAAAGGCATGTCAGACTTATTTGGAAAGCTGATGGAGCAGATAGAGATGCCACTTGATGTGAGAGAATCAAGTGCTTTATCATCTGGAGATATTTTAGAAGTAAAAGTACACGCCCAGTCACGTTTGTGGGAGTTTCATTTTACCTTTGATGAGATTTTGCCTGTTCATCTGTATCAGCAGCTTCATGAACATTTAATAAGGACATTTGAGCAGATTGATATCAAGGTGAGCTTTGATATTAAGGCAAAAGCCATTTATCTATCTGATGAGCTCTTGTCTGATTATTACAAAGAAGCTTTTGAACATCCTTTGTGTAACAGCGGTAGCTTTAAGAGTTCGTTTTCAAATCTCTCTATTAGCTATGATGGTCAAAAAGTCTTGATTCACTGCCCTGATTTTGTTAATAATACGCATTTTAGAGATAACCACTTACCTAACCTCAAGCGTCAATTTGCCCTTTTTGGTTTTGGGGAATTGGACTTTGAGATGGTGTCTGATGAAGAGCAGACGCAGTTGCTAAAAGCTTCTTATGATGACAACCGTGAAAAATTATTGGAGCAGGCAAGTAAAGAAGCGACCAAGGCTCTTGAGGCCCCAAAATCGCTGGAGACAAGTATGCCTCCTGAAGAAGCTGAGAGTCCTAAAGAAACTTATGATTATGCCGCACGCTCTAAGCAACAAAAAGCTAGCTTTGATAAGGCAGTGATAACCCCCATGATTGAGGTGACCACTGAGGAGAATCGGATTGTGTTTGAAGGGATGGTTTTTGATGTCGAGCGTCGAGCGACAAGGACAGGTCGTCACATTATTAGCTTTAAGATGACAGACTACACCTCCTCTTTTATGTTACAACGTTGGGCTAAGGACGATGATGATCTCAAAAAGTACGACATGATCAAAAAAGGGTCATGGCTTCGTGTGAGAGGTAATATCGAGCATAATCAGTGGACAAAATCACTCACGATGAATGTTCAAGATGTCAAGGAGATTGTACATCACGAGCGTAAAGACCTTATGCCCGAAGGGCAAAAGCGTGTTGAATTTCATGCTCATACCAATATGTCCACCATGGATGCTTTAGCGACTGTCGAGGATTTGATTGATACGGCAGCTAAGTGGGGCCATAGCGCTATTGCTATTACGGACCATGCAAATGTCCAGTCTTTTCCACATGGTTATCACAAGGCAAAAAAAGCAGGTATCAAAGCCATTTTTGGCTTAGAGGCCAATATCGTCGAAGCTATGGTACCGATTGCTTATAATGTGGTTGATCAGGACTTACATGAGGCGACTTATGTTGTCTTTGACGTTGAGACGACAGGGCTTTCTGCGGTCAATAATGACCTTATCCAGATTGCAGCCTCTAAGATGTTTAAAGGCAATATCATTGAGCAATTTGATGAATTTATCGATCCAGGCTACCCTTTGTCTCGCTTTACGACGGAGCTTACTGGTATCACAGACAATCATGTCAAAGGCTCAAAGCCTTTGCTGCAGGTCCTAAAAGAGTTTCAAGACTTTTGCAAAGACACCATCCTAGTCGCTCATAATGCTACTTTTGACGTTGGTTTTATGAATGCTAATTATGAGAGAAATCATCTAGCAACAATCACTCAACCTGTCATTGATACGTTAGAATTTGCTAGAAATCTCTATCCTGAGTATAAGCGACACGGTTTAGGACCATTGACCAAGCGTTTTCAAGTGTCTCTTGAGCATCATCATATGGCCAATTATGATGCTGAGGCGACAGGACGCCTACTCTTTATTTTCTTAAAAGAAGCTAGAGAAAATCGTCATATTACCAACCTCTCTCAGCTCAATAGTGAGTTGGTTGCCAAAGATTCTTACAAAAAAGCGCGTGTCAAGCATGCGACCATTTATGTGCAAAATCAGACAGGCTTAAAAAATCTCTTTAAGCTGGTCAGTCTCTCAAACGTGACTTACTTTGAAGGCGTAGCGCGAATTCCACGGCCAGTTCTTGATGAGTATCGAGAAGGATTGTTATTAGGTAGCGCCTGCTCAGAAGGAGAAGTCTTTGATACGGTGCTCTCACAAGGGGTAGATGCTGCTGTTGAGGTGGCTAAATATTATGATATGATTGAGATTATGCCACCTGCTATTTATCAACCCTTGGTGGCTCGTGAGCTTATCAAAGATGAAGAAGGGATTCATAAGGTTATCTATGACCTTATCGAAGTGGCAAAGCGTTCTGGAAAGCCAGCTTTGGCGACGGGTAATGTCCACTATCTGGAGCCTGAAGATGAGATTTATAGAGAGATTATCGTGCGTAGCTTAGGGCAAGGTGCTATGATTAACCGCAATATTGGTCGTGGTGAAAATGCTAAGCCAGCCCCCTTACCCAAAGCCCACTTTAGGACGACCAATGAAATGCTTGATGACTTTAGCTTTTTGGGAGAAGCGTTAGCTTATGAGCTTGTAGTGACCAATACACAAGCTTTTGCTGAGCGTTTTGAGGATGTCGAGGTGGTCAAAAAAGACCTCTATACGCCCTTTATCCCACGAGCTGAGGAGCAAGTGGCGGAGATGACCTACAAGCGTGCCTTTGAGATTTATGGCAATCCTTTGCCTGATATTATTGATTTGAGGATTGAAAAAGAGTTGGCCTCTATTTTGGGAAATGGCTTTGCGGTGATTTACTTAGCCTCGCAAATGTTGGTGCAACGCTCCAATGAGCGTGGCTATCTTGTCGGCTCTCGTGGCTCTGTCGGCTCTAGCTTTGTCGCTACCATGATAGGTATTACAGAGGTAAATCCAATGCCTCCTCACTACGTCTGCCCTAAGTGTCAACATTCAGAGTTTATCACCGATGGCTCTGTCGGCTCAGGCTTTGATTTGCCAAGTAAGCATTGTCCAGAATGCGATACGCTCTATAATAAAGACGGTCAGGATATTCCTTTTGAGACCTTCTTAGGTTTTGATGGGGATAAGGTACCAGATATTGATTTGAATTTCTCAGGAGATGATCAGCCGAGTGCTCACTTGGATGTTCGTGATATTTTTGGTGAGGAGTATGCTTTTCGGGCTGGTACGGTGGGTACTGTGGCAGATAAGACAGCGTATGGCTTTGTCAAGGGTTATGAGCGTGACTATGGTAAGTTTTACCCAGAAGCCGAGGTGGCTCGCTTAGCTATGGGATCAGCAGGGGTCAAACGCACGACTGGTCAGCATCCAGGTGGTATCGTTGTTATTCCTAATTATATGGATGTCTATGATTTTACCCCAGTTCAATATCCTGCTGAGGATTTGTCAGCTGAGTGGCAGACCACTCACTTTAACTTCCATGATATTGACGAAAATGTTTTAAAACTGGATATATTAGGTCATGATGATCCGACCATGATTCGTAAGTTGCAGGATTTATCAGGTATAGCTCCTGAGACGATTCCTGCAGATGACCCTGATGTGATGCGACTGTTTTCAGGTGTGGATGTCTTGGGGGTTACAGAGGAGCAGATAGGGACACCCACTGGTATGTTAGGTATTCCAGAGTTTGGGACCAATTTTGTTCGCGGCATGGTCAATGAAACGCATCCGACGACTTTTGCAGAGCTCTTGCAGCTATCTGGTCTCTCGCACGGGACAGATGTATGGCTTGGTAATGCTCAAGATTTGATTAAAGAGGGGATTGCAACGCTATCAACTGTTATCGGTTGTCGAGATGATATCATGGTTTACCTGATGCATGCAGGGCTAGAGCCTAAGATGGCATTTACAATTATGGAGCGCGTGCGTAAGGGGTTATGGCTTAAGATTTCAGACGAAGAGCGTGACGGCTATATCAAGGCCATGCGTGATAATCATGTGCCAGACTGGTACATCGAGTCTTGTGGCAAAATCAAATACATGTTCCCCAAAGCCCATGCGGCTGCTTATGTCATGATGGCACTTCGTGTGGCTTATTTCAAGGTGCATTATCCGATTTATTACTATTGTGCTTATTTTTCTATTCGAGCTAAAGCTTTTGAGTTGGCAACGATGAGTGCTGGTTTAGAAGCAGTCAAGCGACGGATGGAAGACATTCGTGAGAAGAAGCGCAACAATCAAGCTAGCAACGTCGAAGAAAATCTTTTTACCACCTTAGAGTTGGTCAATGAGATGCTTGAGCGTGGCTTTAAGTTTGGTAAGCTTGATTTGTACCGTAGTCATGCGACGGATTTCCTCATTGATGGAGATACCTTGATTCCACCGTTTGTGGCTATGGACGGCCTTGGTGAAAATGTGGCTAAACAGTTGGTCAAGGCGCGTGAAGAAGGGGAATTTCTCTCTAAAATGGAGCTGCGTAAGCGTGGTGGCTTATCGACGACTTTGGTTGATAAAATGGATGACATGGGTATTCTGGGTGGCTTACCTGAGGATAATCAGCTAAGCCTGTTTGATGATTTCTTTTAAGGAGGCTAGATGGCAGATTTTAAAAATAGTGCTGTTAAAGCAATGGTAGTCATGCGAAAAGCATTTAGAACGATTGATGCCAAAACATCAGAGTCTTTTAGGGAGTACGGTCTAACCTCAACCCAATTTGGGGTGTTGGATGTGCTATATGCCAAAGGACCTATGACCATTGGTCAGTTGATTGATACGATTTTGGCGACATCTGGTAATATGACCTTGGTCATTAAAAATATGGAAAAAAAAGGCTGGGTGACACGCGTGACCTGTCCCAGTGATGCTAGAGCGTTCACCATTAGCTTGACTAAAGAAGGTGAGGACTTGATTGAAAAAGCTCTTCCAGCTCACATTGCCCTAGTCGAAGAGGCTTTTGATGTGCTGACAGTAGAAGAGCAAGAGCGCTTAATTGAGTTGTTGAAAAAATTTCGCAATGAGTAAGCAAAATCCTTTACTATTTATCAAAACTCTTATATAATTACTACATAGTAATAAATAAGAAGTGGAGAAATAAAATATGTCAGTGATTAAAGCATTACAAAATCGTCGTTCTATCTATGCGCTTAGCTCTAAAGTGGACGTTGCAGATGAGGTCTTGGTCGATACGATCAGTGAGGCTGTAACGCAATCTCCTTCAGCTTTTAATAGCCAAAGTTCTCGTATCGTCATTTTGTTAAACGATGAGGTTGAAGCTTTTTGGAATGGGCTTGTAGCCGATGAATTACTAAAGACTATGGATGCTAGTGGTGCTCCTGAGGAGGCAAAAGAAGCTACTAAAGCTAAGTTAGCAGGGTTTGCTAAGAGTAAGGGAGTGGTGCTTTTCTTTGAAGACCAAGATGTGGTCAAAGGACTCCAAGAGCAATTCCCGCTTTATGCAGAGAATTTCCCTGTTTGGTCTGAGCAATCAACAGGTATCGCTAGTGTCAATACCTGGACAGTTCTTTCTCATGATTTAGGACTTGGTGCTAACTTGCAGCACTACAATCCTGTCATTGATGAAGCGGTGATGGCACGCTACGATGTACCAGCTCACTGGAAACTACGTGGTCAATTGAATTTTGGTGCGATTGAAGCACCAGCGGCATCAAAGGAAGTCATCGATGTCAAAGAACGTGTCAAAGTATTTAAATAATCCTTGAAAGTCTAGGGCAACGACCCTAGGCTTTTTACTGTTGAGAGGCGACTAGGATAGAGTGAGTGTCTTTTTTAAAACTATAACTAGCTCTAGTTTTTAAGAACTGCCCAAAGTACGAAACTTATGTTACAATAGAATATCATGATATCTTTATCAAGGAGAGGAGTTCTTATGAGTAATCACTTGTTGGTCTTGCAGTCTGATTTTGGTTTGGTTGATGGAGCTGTTTCAGCGATGATAGGCGTCGCCCTTCAAGAAGCACGTGATCTGGATATTCATCACTTGACTCATGATATTACACCTTATCATATTTTTGAGGCGTCTTACCGTTTGTTTCAGACCATTGAGTATTGGCCAGAAGGGACGACATTTGTCTCAGTTGTTGATCCTGGCGTTGGCTCAAAGCGTAAGAGTGTTGTCGCTTTGACTAAGACCAATCAATTTATTGTGACACCAGACAATGGGACGCTTTCTTATATCAAGCAACATGTTGGCATCAAAGCGGTCCGTGAGATTTCTGAGGTTGAGAATCGTCGTCAAAATACGGAGCACTCTTATACCTTTCATGGGCGTGATGTGTATGCTTACACAGGTGCCAAGCTAGCAAGCGGTCATATCAGCTTTGAGGAGGTAGGTCCAGAATTATCAGTCGAGCATATTGTGGAGTTACCAGTTGTTGAGACAGTGCTTGAAGAAGATGCTGTTATCGGTGCTATTGATATTTTGGATGTGCGTTTTGGTTCTTTATGGACATCCATTTCTAGAGAGGACTTTTACCGTCTCAATCCAGAATTTGGTCAACGTTTTGAGGTGACTATCTACAATAATGATATGCTTGTCTATCAAAACCAAGTGACTTATGGGAAGTCTTTTGCTGATGTACGTATCGGACAGCCCATTATTTATATCAATTCCCTCTATCGTGTCGGTATCGCTATCAATCAAGGGTCGTTTGCGAAAGCCTACAATGTAGGTGTCGGCTCGAACTGGCGTATCGTCATTCGTCGTCTTGAGCAATAGGAGTTTTTATGCAAAATCAATCTATCAAAAAAGTTGTCGCTATCGGTATCGGCTCTGCCTTATTTGTCATTATTGGTATGCTTATCAATATCCCAACGCCAGTACCTAATACCAATATTCAATTGCAATATGCCTTGCTAGCGCTGTTTGCCATTATCTATGGGCCAAGTGTCGGCTTTTTTACAGGGCTTATCGGACATAGCTTAAAAGATGCTTTGCAATCTGGTAATCCTTGGTGGACTTGGATTATCGTGAGTGCTTTGTTTGGGCTTGTTATGGGGCTTTTGTCAAAGAAAATCGATATTGAAAAAGGTTATTTGACCACCAAAGATTATGTGTGGTTTAATGTCACACAGCTAGTGGCTAATATCATCGGCTGGGCTGTGATTGTCCCTATGGGTGACATTGCTATCTATAGCGAAGCGGCCAATAAAGTCTATGCTCAAGGCTTTTTATCAGCTCTTGTCAATAGTCTGACGGTGGCTATTGGAGGTAGCCTTTTGCTAGCGCTTTATGCTAAAAGCAGAACCAAGGCTGGTAGTCTAAAAAAAGATTAAGGTAAAGAAGGAAGTCATTTGTGAGTGCATTATTGGAGTGGAAGGATTTCAGCTTCCAATATCAAAGTCAATCAGAGCCGACCTTAAAAGACATCAATCTCTCTATCCAAAAAGGAGATAAGGTACTTATTTTAGGGCCATCAGGCTCAGGAAAATCAACCCTAGGTCACATTATCAATGGCCTCATTCCAAATAGCTATAAAGGACAGAGCCAAGGGACATTTAGTATTGATGGTCAGGATGCCTTTAAGCAGTCTATCTATGATAAGTCTCTCTTAGTCTCAACGGTACTTCAAGACCCAGATGGGCAGTTTATCGGACTAAGTGTTGCAGAAGATATTGCTTTTGCCTTGGAAAATGACGCCACCCCTCAAGAAAGGATGAGAGATAAGGTGGCGGATTGGGGAAAGCGACTTGATCTGAGCGCTCTTTTAGAATCGCGTCCTCAAGATTTGTCCGGTGGTCAAAAGCAGCGTGTGAGCTTAGCAGGGGTATTGGTTGATGAGAGTCCTATTCTTCTCTTTGACGAACCTTTGGCAAACCTTGACCCTAAAACAGGTCAGGATGCTATTGATTTGATTGATCGTCTGCATAAGGAGGAAAATGCGACTACGATTATCATTGAGCATCGTCTTGAGGATGTCTTATATCGCTCGGTAGATCAGATTATTTTACTAGATGATGGGCGTATTGTCTTTGATGGGCGTCCAGATGATTTGCTAAAGACAGATTTGCTGATGACCTGTGGTATTCGTGAGCCACTTTATGTCACCGCCTTACGCGCTTTAGGGTATCCGCTAGACAAAACAGAACATCTAGCGGATTTGGCTTCACTAGATGTTTCGGAGCTTTCCTTTGATGATACAAGCGAAAAGAGTGAGCCAAAAACTAGCGATACGATTTTGAGTGTTGAGAATCTCAAGTTTGCTTATGATGAGCAACACCCTGTTTTAAAAGGCATCTCTTTTGACCTTTATCGTGGTGAAAAAGTGGCTATCGTTGGGAAAAATGGAGCTGGGAAATCTACACTGGCTAAAGCGCTGTGCCAATTTGTTAAGCCGTCTGGGAAGGTATCTTTTTTGGGTCGTGACATCAGTGATGACTCTATCAAAGAAAGAGCCGACCGTATCGGCTATGTCCTACAAAATCCCAATCAAATGATTAGCCAGACTATGATTTTTGATGAAGTAGCTTTGGGCTTGCGTTTACGTGGATTAGCTGAAACAGAAATTAAAGAGAAGGTCTATGAGACCCTTCGTATCTGCGGTCTTTATGCTTTTCGCCACTGGCCTATTTCTGCTCTTTCTTTTGGGCAAAAAAAACGTGTCAGTATCGCCTCTATTCTTGTCCTTGGAGTTGACATTATCCTTTTAGATGAGCCAACAGCTGGTCAAGATCAGCGCCATTATGAGGAGATGATGCATTTTTTAGATGAGCTGAGTCATAAAGGGCACACCATTATCATGATTACGCACGATATGCAGCTGATGTTGGAATATGCTGATAGAACCTTAGTGATTACAGATGGTCAGTTGATTGAGGAGTGTCGTCCCAACGATTTATTTGCTAATGAAGAGGTGCTGGACAAAGCTTATCTGAAAAAGACCAGTCTTTATGCCTTAGCCGAAAAAATGGCTATAAGCCCAGCGAGTCTGACGGATTATTATATAAAGCAAAAGGAGGAAAAGCATGGCTAATGCAATGATTGGCTATCAAAAAGGGACTAGTTTTTATCATCATTTGTCTGGCGCAAGTAAACTTTTAGCTTTTGTTTTGATTTCAGTAGCTTGTATGATTAGCTATGATACACGCTTGCTTCTTTTTGTAGGGCTTTTCTCTAGTATGATGCTTTATGCCTCTCATATCAAATGGCATCAGATTTCGTTTGTGGTTAGCTTAGTTGCTATTTTTGCTTTGTTAAATGTGGTTATGGTGTATCTTTTTGCGCCCCAATATGGTGTGGAGATCTATGGCCATGAGAGTGTTCTGATTAAGGGGGTTGGTTGGTACAATCTAACTAGTCAAGAGTTGTTTTATCTCCTTAACTTGATGTTAAAATATCTCTGTACGACTCCCTTAGCTCTGCTATTTTTGCTGACAACGCATCCTAGTCAGTTTGCAGCCAGTCTCAATCGCCTAGGTGTCTCTTATAAAATCGCTTATGCTGTTAGTCTGACCCTTCGCTACATTCCTGATGTACAAGAAGAATTTCAGATGATCAAGCGTTCCCAACAGGCGCGTGGTTTGGAGTTGTCTGCTAAAGGGAGATTAAGTGAGCGTATCAAGGGGAATTTGCGGATTGTCACACCTCTCATTTTTAGCTCTTTAGAGCGTATTGATACCGTCTCAACAGCCATGGAATTACGGCGCTTTGGAAAATTACCCAAACGCACATGGTATCGGGCGCAGCCCATGCAAAAGGCGGACTACGTGGTGATTATAGTTAGTTTTGCCATATTAGTACTAAGTTTTGGACTGATGTTTGTCAATCATGGGCGTTTTTACAATCCGTGGTCCTAATTAAAAAGCTCTTGGATTTTCCAAGAGCTTTTGATTATTCGATGATAATCATGCCTTCTTTGATGGCAAATGGTTTTTGTTCATTGATACGGTCATAGAACATGATACCGTTGATGTGGTCGATTTCATGTTGGACGACAATGGCATTATAACCACGCAGTTTGATGCGTTGTTTATCACCATTTTTGTCGTGATACTCAACGGTAATACGTGCATGACGGACAACGTAACCAGGGACTTCACGGTCAACAGATAAACAGCCTTCCCCTTCTGCTAGAGCAGCTTCTTGAACTGAATGTGCTACAATTTTAGGATTGTACATGATAGCTTCAAGACTATAAGGTTTTGTCGGTGGATTACCATCAGCATCCTCAGGGTTTGGGACTAAGACAGCGATGATGCGTTTTGAAATATCAAGCTGAGGTGCTGCAAGTCCGACCCCACCACGTAGCCCCATTTTTTCAGCAGTGACAGGGTCTTGTGAGTTCTTTAAAAATTGCATCATCTTTTCTCCAAGGATGATGTCTGCATCAGATAAAGGCAAATCAACCTCTTTAGCAACTGTACGTAAGGTTTGGTTGCCTTCACGGACAATATCGTTCATATCAATCAAATGACTGGCTTTTATCAATTTTTCTTGTTTAGACATGATGTCTCCTTTACTAAAATAGGTAAACTCATAGTAACTATGCTCTTTTACTATAACATAAAATGATAGGTTTATAAAGTAGGGTTAATTGGTGATTTTGAGCTTTTCTAAAGCAGCATAATCTTTGATGGTATAGTAGGGTTTTTGCTTGTCTAAAACCCCATCTAAGACTAGTTGCTTAAGGACACGGCTCAGGTGGCGGTAGCTGACACCAAAAGAGTCAGCAAGTCGTGATATTTCGAGACGAAAGACCCCATTTTCATGAACTTCTAAGATGTGGCTGGCTAAGCGCTCTTTGAGGCTGTAGATGATGTTGGTAGCCGCTCTGATGTTTTGATTGTAGAGGGTTTGAGCGAGCCCTTGGCTGATGCTACGCAAGAAAGAGGCATCCTCAAGCAGTGTCTCAGATAATTTTAAGAGGGGAAGTTGAGCTATACGACACTCCTCAAGGGCAATAACTGAGGCGAGGATTTTTTGCTTGGTGAGAAATTCGATATCACCGATGAGACAATACCCTTCTCTAGTGTCTAGGATATGCTCACGACCATTAAAGAGCTGGCGCATAATGGTCACTTTACCCGAGAGGATGTAAGTGAGATATTCGAGATTGTCTCCTTGCTGACAGATCCTCTCTCCAGCAGGAATGTCTAGGATTTTGAGGTGTTTTTGATAGTGTTTAGGGATTAAACTAGTCAAGTCTGGTGTAAGCTGGCTCACAGATAACGTTTTCCTCTCACTTTTATTAGGAAAATAGGACATATGTCCTATTTTTATTGCCTAACTTTGATTATACTCTAATTATGCTAAAAAACAAGTAGGAAGTAGGTCTGATGAAAAAACAATTAGAAAAACTGAGTCTTTTATCTCTATCGCTTATTTTAGTGTCCACTTTATCCCCATCGGCTGCCCTTCCACAGATGATTAGTGATTTTGCACGTCAGGGTATCAGTGCCAGTCAGGTCGAGTTTTTATTTTCTCTCTCGTCTTTTGCGGTTTTGGTTATGCTGCTTATTGCTCCTTGGATGGCACGCTACCTTTCTGAGAAGGTTATGATTATTACAGGGTTATTGTTGGTGGCCTTTGGTGGTAGCTTACCCCTTTTGTTTCAAAGCTATGGGTTGGTCTATTTCTCACGTATTCTGCTAGGCTTTGGTCTGGGCTTTATCAATGCTCGTGCCATTAGTATTATTAGTGAAAATTACCGAGGTAGTGAGCGTGTGCAGATGTTAGGTATCAGAGGTTCTTTTGAGATTCTGGGAAATGCCTTATTGACAGCTATTTGTGGCTTTTTGGTGACATTTGGCTGGTCAAAAGCCTTTGCTGTTTATCTGTTTGCCCTTTTGATTTTGCTCTTTTACCTCTTATTTGCCCCTAAAAAAGAAAAAACAAGTCAAGCACAAGACGTTCAAGATGTTGTTAAGGGAAAATTAGGCAAGCAGCATCTCTCTCTTGTTATTGGGTTGAGTATCCTTGCAGGCTTTGCTATCAATGTTAATAGCGCCAATAGTCTTCGTATTCCTGTCGTGATTGTGGATAATAACCTAGGAAGTGCTAGTCAGGCGAGTGTTATTTTAAGCTTGATGATGTTAGTGGGTATCATCTCAGGTCTGTTATTTTCTTACTTGGATAAGGTTTTAAAAGAGCATTTGCTGCCATTTTCTTTCTTTTTGTTAGGTGCTAGTCTTATGCTTATGGGAATGGCGACGACCTTGTGGTTATTGACTTTAGGCGCTATGTTAGCCAACTTTTCGTACAGCATTATTGTGACGGCAACCTTTAGTAAGACGTCTGAAGCCTTGCCAGCCAATTTAATCGCTTCGGCAACGACCTTGATTTTGGTTTTCTGTATCTTGGGTGGTGCGACCTCGTCGTTTGTCCTTAGCTTCTTTAGCCGTTTTAGCCCTGTCAAAAGCACTGCCTTTTTGATTTATGCAGGTGTCAGCATAGGGATTGCCCTTTTGTTATTGGCTAGGCGTTTTGTTGTCAAAAAAGAGATGTCGCTAGATTAGGGATGTCGATGTCACTAGCGAATAACCATTTGATTTAGCTTACTGATACATAGATAAAAAACACCGATTGCGGTGTTTTTTTGCGTTCTTTTATGACCTATTCAAGTGTTTGTTGCCCTATTTTGCTATTGACAAGGTACAATTAAGTTTGATATGATATAATAGATTATTTTTATATTTTTCAGAGAATAATCTATAAGCATCAGGAGTTTGTCATCTATTTCTAAGAATGGAGGAAAATAGTTTAGATGAAGGGGAAACGAGTTAATCATTATGAAGAAACATCCCGTAAATCACGGGTAAAAATGCATAAATCAGGTAAGCATTGGGTACGTACGGTGATGTCTCAGATTGGTCTAACCCGTTTGTTTAAGGGTGGAGACTCTAGCGAGATGGTTGTTATTAGTCAAGCGAGCGAGAGTTTAGAGAGACAGTCTATGTCTAAGAGCCTGCTAAAGAGTGCAGCGGCGCTTAGTGCTCTGGCAGGTGGGACAGTAGCAGGTGTCGCCTTAGCTGAGGAGACGCCTGTTCTTGAAAAGACGCAAGCGACAGATACCTTGGCGACTACTGATGAGGTGGTCTTGCCATCTAGCGACGCTACATCGCTAGAAACGGCTACTACTAACGTAGAGGTAGCTTCTACGACAGATACGAGCGCGGTCGTATCAGAGAGCCAAGTGTCAGAAGACCAGACTTCCTTATCCCAATCGTTGAGCTTGTCAGTGAGCGAGTCTTTGTCAGAATCAGTGAGTGAGTCCGTATCTGAGTCTATCAGCGAGTCAGACAGTCTATCTAGCTCAGAAAGCAGCTCTCAGTCTCTATCTGAGTCAAGCTCTCAATCATTTTCTGAATCTCTGAGTGAGTCGACGTCTGATAGCCAGTCGGACAAGAAGAGTAGTAGTCATTCAGACAGTTTATCCAGCTCAGAGGTGAGTGGTAGTGAGTCACTTTCCATGAGTGAGAGTGAGAGCGATGATAAGGCGCGTCAAGAAAGCCTAGAGCAAGCTAAGGATGCCTTGAGTCAAGCCTTGAGCGGCTCAAGCTCTTACGACACTTCTAAGATGACCCAAGTAGAGCGTGTGGGTTATGAAGTATTGCAACTTGAGGCTAAGCAGTTGGTTAGTCTGATGGACAACCTCTTGACCTCAAGTGCAATCAGTCAGAGTCAAGTAGATGATGTCTTAAGACGTGCCAACCAACTCACACGCTACCTAAAAGACCCCGCGACAATTGAGGGTGGTAGTGTCTTTAGCGCTTTTCGTTCGTCAACAAGCGGTACACAGACGACTTTTACCTCCTCAGATTTGAATGCGACCGCTTATTATTGGTCATCTGGGAGCAGTAGTGACTTACATCAGTTGATTAAGAGTGTTACTGCTGTTTATGATTCGGCGACAGGGACCATTTCTTGGACAGTTGTCTATAATGCCAGTGAAGTTTTGACAACGACAACGTGGACCAATGGTAATCTTTACACGGGGCTTTATATCAATACGGCTAATGATTCAAGGCTTGGTAACCCCACTAATGTCTTGATTGATGGTAGCTCAGCAACAGCTATAACTAACTCATCACGCAGTGGAACACAGTACGTGTCATCCTCTACGACAAGAGGGGTTACTAGCCACACCATCACTTTTACAACGACTTGGTCAGGCTCAACAGAGGACTTGTCATCCTTGAAGATTACCTTGATAGGGTCAACCTCAAGAACCAACCAAATCTTTGAAGATGGGTCAGTACGTCGTGTAGGACGCTATAATGATGTCTCATCACCCTATATCGTAGCAAACGAAGCAGGAACAGCTATCAGTGGTTATGTGGTGTCTGGTATCAAGGAAGATTCGTTGCCATCAGAGTCAGATACTAGCTCAGAGTCTGCGTCAAACTCAGCATCAGTATCTTCATCTGAGAGTGCGTCAACGTCTCAATCAGCAAGTACCTCAACGAGCGTTTCACAATCCGTAAGTAGCTCAGAGTCAGCATCACAAAGCCTTTCAGAGTCCACGTCATTATCTGAATTTATCTCAACAAGTCTCAGTGAATCCTTGAGCGAATCAGTATCCGAGTTAATTTCAGAATCTGTGAGCGAGTCAGTGTCTGAATCTATTTCAGAATCCTTGAGCGAATCAGTATCCGAGTCAATTTCAGAGTCCGTGAGCGAGTCCGTATCTGAATCGATTTCTGAATCAGTATCCGAGTCAATCTCAG